>NZ_VOZH01000023.1:0-58655 GCF_013419875.1 Acinetobacter sp. YH12049
TTCAGCACTGTATGTTCTTCGTTTTTTCGCAAGAGATGCGATGGATGTCTGATGATTTGTAGTCATAAATTTAAGTCCCCACTTGTTTCTAAGTGGGGACTAAATTAAGGCTTATAGGATGAATTCATAAGGTGTGTTCAGCGGACGCTTACTGTAATGCAAAGTATCTTATACGTTATCAAGATTTTGTAGAAATAACTTTTAATTAAATAAAAAAAACCCCGCACACAGCGGGGTTTTTATTTAATCAAATGAATGATTAAGCATTTTCACGTGCAATTGCACGGTAGCCAATATCTTTACGGTATTGAACACCATCAAAAGTCACTTTTTGGCAAAGCTCTAAAGCTTTAGCTTGTGCTTCACCAATTGTATTACCAAGTGCAGTCACGCAAAGCACACGACCGCCAGCAGTCACAATGTCACCATTTTCAAGTGCTTTAGTACCAGCATGGAACACTTTCGCATCAGCCATTTCAGTGTCTAAACCTGAAATTACATCACCATTACTAGACGTTTCAGGGTAGCCCTTAGATGCAAGTACGATACCTACAGTCTTACGCTCATCCCATTCAGCTTCCGCAGGTAAGTTACCTGCAATACCAGCTTCAACAAGGTCAACTAAAGATGATTTTAAACGCATCATAATTGGTTGAGTTTCAGGGTCGCCAAAACGGCAGTTGAACTCGATCACTTTCGGTTGACCTTGTTCATCAATCATCAAGCCTGCGTATAAGAAACCTGTATAAACGTGCCCGTCTTTTTTCATACCTTCAACGGTAGGACGCATCACTTCATTCATAGTTTTTTCAAATACATCAGCCGTTACTACAGGCGCAGGTGAGTAAGCCCCCATACCGCCCGTATTTGGACCTTGGTCACCTTCAAAAATACGTTTGTGATCTTGCGAAGTCGCCATTGGCAAAATGTTGTCGCCATCAATCATACAAATGAAAGATGCTTCTTCACCTGCCAAGAATTCTTCGATCACTACACGTGAGCCAGCATCGCCAAATTTGTTGCCAGCCAGCATGTCATCAATCGCATCAAATGCTTCTTGATTGGTCATCGCAACGATTACGCCTTTACCTGCTGCAAGACCGTCAGCCTTGATTACAATCGGCGCACCATTTTTTTCTACAAATGCTTTAGCCGCATCTACTTCTGTAAATACATCATAGAAAGCAGTTGGAATGTTGTGACGTTTTAAGAAATGCTTAGCAAATGCTTTAGAGCCTTCAAGCTGCGCTGCAAATTGAGTTGGACCCCAAATTTTTACACCTGCTTCACGGCAAGCATCCACCACACCATTGACTAGTGGTGCTTCAGGGCCAACTACGATTAAATCAACGGCATTGTTTTTTGCAAAGTCGATAATTGCAGCATTGTCTAAAATGTTAAGTGCAACATTTTCGCATTTATTTTCAGTTGCAGAACCCGCATTACCTGGTGCTACAAATACTTTTGCGACTTTGTCATCTTGCGCGATTTTCCATGCCAATGCATGTTCACGACCGCCATTACCCAAAACTAAAATATTCATCGGTTCATACTCCATGAATCGAAAATGACATAAAGTCCTCAACCTGAAAGCAGGAGAGGACTTTATGCAAGATTATAAATCTAGTGTATTAAGCAAAAAACTGTGCTTAATTGTCATGATCAAGTCGCCAACTTAGTGACGGAAGTGACGCATGCCAGTGAAGACCATTGCAATACCAGCTTCATCAGCAGCAGCAATCGTTTCTTCATCACGCATAGAACCACCCGGTTGGATAATGCATTTGATACCCGCTTTCGCAGCGTTATCAATGCCATCACGGAATGGGAAGAATGCATCAGACGCCATTACCGCACCTTCAACCACTAAACCAGCATGTTCAGCTTTAATTGCAGCAATACGAGCAGAGTTTACGCGGCTCATTTGACCTGCGCCAACACCAATGGTTTGACGGCCTTTCGCATAAACAATAGCGTTAGACTTAACGTATTTCGCAACTTTCCAAGCAAAGATCAAGTCATCAATTTCTGCTTCAGTTGGCGCACGTTTAGTCACAACTTTAAGGTCATCTTTCGTGATCATGCCTAAGTCTTGGTCTTGAACCAACAAACCGCCATTCACACGTTTGTAATCTAACTGAGCTTTACGTTCAGTAATTGCAGGAAGCTCGCCGCATACGAGTACACGTACGTTTTTCTTCGCGCCAGTCACTTCAAGCACGCCTTCAGCAACGCTTGGAGCAATGATCACTTCAACAAATTGACGGTCAACAATGGCTTGCGCAGTTGCAACATCTAATTCGCGGTTAAATGCAATGATGCCGCCGAATGCAGATTCAGGGTCAGTTGCATAAGCAAGGTCATAAGCCGCTTTGATGCCGTCTAGAGAAACTGCAACACCACATGGGTTCGCGTGTTTTACGATGACACATGCAGGCTTAGCAAATGATTTTACACATTCAAGTGCTGCGTCAGTGTCTGCGATGTTGTTATAAGATAATTCTTTACCTTGAAGTTGTTTCGCAGTAGAAACAGATGCTTCAGTTGCTGTGTCTTCTACATAGAAAGCAGCAGATTGATGCGGGTTTTCACCGTAACGTAAGTCTTGAACTTTGTTCAATTGAGTATTGAAAGTACGCGCAAATTTATCTGCTTGACCTTCTTCCTTACCTACGCGAGCGCCTAAGTAAGATGCAATCATGCCGTCATACTGTGCAGTATGTTCAAATGCTTTAACTGCAAGGTCAAAACGAGTTGCATGTGATAATGCGCCTTCAGCTTTAAGCTCAGCAACGACAGTTGCATAATCAGCAGCATTTACCACGATACCAACCGATGCATGGTTTTTCGCAGCAGCACGAACCATAGTCGGACCACCGATGTCGATGTTTTCAATCGCATCAGCAAGTGAGCAGTTCGGTTTAGCCACAGTTGCAGCAAACGGATAAAGGTTAACAACTACAAGATCGATTGCATCGATGTTGTGTTCAGCCATCACAGCTTCGTCTAGACCGCGACGAGCTAAGATACCACCATGAATTTTCGGATGTAGCGTTTTTACACGGCCGTCCATCATCTCTGGGAAACCTGTGTGCTCTGAAACTTCAACTACGGCAACATTATTGTCTTTCAACAATTTGTATGTTCCGCCAGTAGATAAAATTTCTACCCCTAGAGCAGCAAGTTCTTGTGCAAATTCAACAATTCCAGTCTTGTCAGACACAGAGATTAAAGCGCGTTTAATAGTCATGATCTTCGTCACAGTTTTCAAGGAACAGATTAAAACAAAATTAGCAAAATGCAGGTCAAAAAAAATGCCTGCGGAAGCCGCAAGCATTTTATCATTTATTCACTCATTAAACCGTGAGCTTTCAACTTTTTACGTAAAGTACCACGGTTTAAGCCGAGAATCTCAGCAGCGCGGGTTTGATTACCACGTGTATATTCAAGAACTACAGATAGAAGAGGCTTCTCCATTTCCGCCAGCACCATATCGTATACCTGAGATGGTTGCTCGCCTTGCAATTGTGCAAAGTAATGGCGAACTGCGCGATCTACGTGAATACGAAGAGCGACATCAGATTGTGCAGTAAAAATAGGAGATTTGCTATTCATGCGAATTAATCCGAAAAATCAAATATCACTTGGGTAAAGTGATTTGTTAAAAGTGGTCTATAAACTTGAATGAACTCCGTTTTAGTTCCTAATGCGGAGTTCTAAAACTTGTACATTACTTGTAGCTTGACACAACTCGCAAAATTGTTCGAAAAATAAGCGTAACAATAGATTAATAATTGTTACAGCCTAAAAAACAAACAAAAAATCTACTCAATACGCAATAAATATTAAAGCGCACGGTTGGGATTGTATTTGTTGTGAAAAATTAGCGAGGAGTTTGCAGCACAAAGCTTTCGTGGCGCGTATCATACCATTGTCTAGGAAAAAGTGAGCAAGAAAACTGCATTTTTTTTATGTTTTTTTTACTTTTTTAATAGTTTTTTCCAATATTAGGGGCGAATCAACTCAATTGAATAATTATCGAAGCTTTTGCGTGCAATTGGTAGACTAAATTGGAATTTAAAAGGACTACTTTTTGGGATCCGTTGGATGCCATGCAGACTTTTGTCCAAATACTCTTCAGGTAAAAGCGTATAGTTTGCTATTTCAGTACCATTTTCTTTTAGTGAAATTTTCATATTGGGTAAGGCAAGGCTACGGTCATGAAAATTGATCATTTCACCTGTAAAACGTGTTTCATTATTTCCAATGCTACGAATTTTGACTTTTTTGGTACTAATTAAACTGTAATGTTCTTCGAGACGTGAACAATTGAATACATCACAGACCGCAGTAAATGCAGCACCCATCACTGGACTATTTTTTAAATATTGAGGATTGAACCAGAAAAACTGGAATATAAGTGCACCAAATAAGAAAGCATTAATACAGAACCACATAAAATAATTCAGTGGTGTACGTTTTTTATCTTTTTCAGCCTGTTCTGCCCAATTTACAGCAGGCAGGTTGCCGATCGGTTCGGTGCTGAAATAATTTAAGTTATTTAAATAAGTTTTTAGATCGATATTAGAGTTTTCGACTTTTTGATCAAATAGTTTTAATAAATGGTGGGTTGGTGTTTCTTCAACAGTCACTGGTGTAAGCGTATTATTAAATTCGCTAACATTAATAATGGTATTGGTTTTTTTTTGCGGTGCATTTTCTGGCTCAGGGGTAGAAAAAGACAATGCTTTATCTACCACCAAATGAGACAGTGCATTAAAAGATGTAGAGCACTTTGGGCAACAAACCATGCCCTGAGCGACAGTAAGCTGCGGAACAGTTACTTTATATGTTGTAAAACAAGTAGGGCAGTTAGTTAATTTGTCGCTCATAAGTACACATTTTAAATTTTAATACTGTTGGCGTTTACCCGAAATTCGGCACCATGTTTCGTCACGTTTTTCTACGTCTAATATATCAAAAAAATCAGAATAAACACTAGAAACATCAGAAACTTGCTCTTCAATTACACCTGCAAGTGCGAACTCGCCCTCAGATTTAATTAAAGTTGAGAATTCTGCAGCCAAGGCCATTAAAGGGCCTGCAAGAATATTAGCAACAAACACATCGGCTTTTTGTCCAGCGAGTTCTTGGTTGAACTCTTCAGGTAGGCCTACATACAAATTTTCCAGTACACCATTCAATTCGGCATTTTGTTGTGTTGCTAAAACGGCTTGTGGGTCAATATCAGTGGCATAAACTTTTTTTGCACCCAAAAGTAAAGCGGCAACACCTAAAATACCAGAACCACAACCGTAGTCGATTACGATTTTATCTTTAAGATCAACTTTACCTAACCATTGTAGGCATAAGAATGTTGATGCGTGGTTACCAGTACCAAAAGCAAGACCTGGGTCTAGTTTGATGTTTACGGCGTCTGCTTCTGGCGCTTCCATCCATTCTGGTACGATCCAGTATTTTTCACCAATTTGGATAGGCTCGTAAGCATCCATCCATGTGCGTTCCCATTCTTGGTCTTCAATGAATTCGCTACGCATTGGCGCATCAGGAAGTTGCGCTTTAATAAATGTTTCTAATGCTGCAACATCAATTTCTTCATCATCTTCTTGTGCATATATACCAGTTACGATCACTTTATTCCAAAGTGGTGTTTCACCTGGAAGTGGTTCAAGTAAATCCTGATTTTCTGCATCATCTAGCGTGACACTGACTGCACCTAAAGAACTGAGCAGCGTTTCAGTGTAATCAACTTGAGCTTTTTCAACAGTAATATGAATTTGTAACCACTTCACGGACATAACCTAAATGAGTTTTATAAAAAGCTATTGTAACGGAACTCGGCAACTTGCAGCTAGCGATTATCAAAATTGACAAAAAATAAAAGGATGCACGTGGCATCCTTTTAACTTTTCAGTGCCTTAACTTTTAATTGTTTCGGTTGTCGTTGTCGAGATTGGTGCAAAACGTGTAATTAGGAAGCCAAATACAGCGGCAAAGATGTACATAAAGATTGAATATACTGCCGCAGGCATTGCAACTGCAGAGCTGGCCATCACTGTTAAGGCGATGGTCATGGCCAACGTGCTGTTATGAATCCCGATTTCAAATGCACATGCACGTGCCTGAGCACTATTGATGCCGAAAAGTCGCGGAACAAAATAACCGATACATAAGCTGAAGATGCAGAATAGAACCGTTGCCAAGCCAACTTGGGTTAGATAAGCCGCAATATTATGTCGTTCAGAGTAAATAGCACCAATAATTATTAAGATGAGAAAGACCACAGCAAAGATACGGAGTGGTTTATGCAGTTTCTCAGTTAGTTTAGGTGAATAGTGACGAAGCAGCATACCTATACAGACTGGGATGATAATGATGCCGAAAACTTGGAGGATTTTTCCAAACTGCAGACTGATTTGTTGCCCTTCTTGCATGAAGTGCATGATCGAAAAATTCACGATCAATGGAAGGGTTAATGCTGCAATGACTGAGTTGATGGCGGTCAGGGTAATATTTAAAGCCAAGTCACCTTTAAATAGATAGCTAAATAAGTTCGCTGTACTACCACCAGGTGAGGCTGCAAGTAGCATCAAGCCGACAGCAAGCAGTGGTGGTAATGCTAGCAGTTTACATAGTAGAAAGGCGATACCGACAAGCAACACGAGCTGGCAAAATAATGCGATCAACACGGCTTTAGGGTGCTTGGTGACACGTGCGAAATCTTTGGGGGTAAGTTCTAGCCCAAGCCCGATCATAATAAAGGCCAGTGCTAATGGCAAAAGAACCGTAATAATTCCAGAATCCATCGTATTTATTCTCCTTGAGCATATTTAATGGTTTTTCACCAAAGTCCTTATGGTGATTGCGTTAGAAAAAATAGTTTAGGTTTTCACTTGTTGAATCAAGTGACTGCCACGGCGCGTCAAAATAAAACCAAATAAGGTCGCCAATAAATACATAAAAATAGAATAAACACCGGCAGGTATCGCCACTGTGGTGTTTTCAAGCACACTCAGTGCGATGGTTAGGGCGATACTGGTGTTATGAATGCCAATCTCAAAGGTACACGCACGTGCCTGCTTTTCCGGCACACCCGCGAGGAATGGAATTAAGTAACCCAAAAATAAGCCACTGAAACAGAGTAAACAGGTCGCAATGCCGACGCTGGCAAAATACGTAATGATGTTGGATTGTTCACGCAAAACTGCGAGTGTAAAGATAAGAATTAATAAGAAAATAGACAACATTCGCATCGGTTTGTTGATGTGATACGCAATGGTCGGAAAGGAGTTGCGAATAAACATACCGAAACATACCGGTATCAAAATAATCAAAAATACATGGGTGATCTTATCGATAGGCATGCCAATACTGGTACTTTCACCAACAAAATGCAAAATAGAAAGGTTGACAATAAAAGGCAGTGTAAAGCACGAAACAACTGAGTTAATGGCCGTTAAGCTAATATTTAATGCAACATCACCTTTATATAGGTAGCTAAAAAGGTTAGCAGTGGGGCCGCCGGGTGAAGCCGCAAGCAACATGAGCCCGACCGCGAGTAAAGGGGGTAACTCAAGCAACTTACACAGGAAAAACGCAATGCTGGTCAGTAGAATAAGCTGAGTAAATAAAGCGATGAAAATAACTTTTGGATAGCGTCCAACGCGTAAAAAGTCTTTGACTGAAAGTTCAAGTCCCAAACCCATCATCATAATGGCTAAAGCAATGGGTAGAAAAAATGCAAATAATCCCGAATCCATGGAATTTCCTGATATTTTTATCCTTATAGTGTTTTTGAGTTTATCTCAGTTTAATAAATAAGCAATAAATAAAAGCGAGTAAAAACTGATGTTTTACCCGCTTTATTTTTGATCTGTTAATTGGTCGATATTTTCATCGACAACTGTTTATTTAGGACGAGGAGGAGTGAACCCTAAAGCACATTTTCCTTTTATTTCTTGTCCATTAATCGTTGCAGTAGTGGCTTTTGCATCTGCACTACATGTGCTTAATAATTCGGCTTCTTCACCATGAAGATTTGCATTTTTGGAAGAGCTAAAAAATTGTGGTTCGCAGGTACCATTCCAGATAATACCGCGATAGGCAAATGATACTTGAGCGCCTTGGCTTTTACCTTTACAGACTTGTTGATATCGCTGTGCATCATACACTTTCTCAACTTTATCATTGGCTGAGGCAGCAAGTGGTGATAAACATAAACCGCATAAAACCGTGGATAGCAAAATATTCTTATTCATGCTTATAGTCCTTATGATTCTCATGGGATCTATAACAGAATAAAAAATCATCAGAATAAAACAACACTCTTCGAGTAACATTTGCTTGAGAAATGTATATTTTTATATGGAATATGCAAAGTATGTATGTTCATAAAGAAATATATAGGCATAAAACAGTAGTCAATAACAATAAAATCGAGTTAATCAGTCAACTTATCGGTGAATTTTTGCTATAATCTTCCGTCATCCTTTTTTAATCTCCTTTACCACTATGCATTATCCTAAAGTTTACGATGTCATTGTTATCGGCGGCGGTCACGCGGGTACTGAGGCAGCTCTTGCTGCGGCACGTATGGGTCGACAGACTTTACTCTTAACTCATAATATTGAGACTTTAGGGCAGATGAGCTGTAATCCAGCCATCGGTGGTATTGGTAAATCACATTTAGTCCGCGAAATTGATGCGCTTGGCGGTGCAATGGCATTGGCTGCTGACAAAGGTGGTATTCAATTCCGTATTTTAAACTCACGTAAAGGTGCGGCTGTTCGTGCGACTCGCGCACAGGCTGACCGTATTCGTTATAAAGCTGCGATTCGTGAAACCTTAGAAAATCAAGCGAACTTGGATATTTTCCAACAAGCCGCTGATGACCTTATTGTTGAAGGCGATACCGTTAAAGGTGTAGTCACCCAAATGGGTATTCGCTTTGATGCGAAAACTGTTGTATTGACTACAGGTACATTCCTAGGTGGTGTGATCCACGTAGGTCTAAATAATGCTTCAGGCGGTCGTGCGGGCGATCCTCCTTCAATTTCATTGGCTGCGCGCCTTCGTGAATTGAACTTACCTGTAGGTCGTTTAAAAACTGGTACACCACCACGTATCGATGCACGATCAGTTGATTTCTCTGTGATGACGCCACAGCCGGGGGATTTCCCATCTCCGACTATGTCATTCATGGGTGATGCGTCGATGCATCCTGAGCAAATCAATTGCTATATCACACATACCAACGAGAAAACTCACGATATCATTCGTGGCGGCTTAGACCGTTCACCAATGTATACTGGTGTGATTGAAGGTGTGGGTCCACGTTACTGCCCATCGATTGAAGATAAAATTCATAAATTTGCCGATAAAGATTCGCATCAAGTGTTCTTGGAACCTGAAGGTCTAGATACACATGAGCTTTATCCAAATGGTATTTCAACTTCATTACCATTCGATGTTCAGTTTGAATTGGTTCGCTCGATTCGTGGTATGGAAAATGCGCACATTTTGCGTCCGGGTTATGCAATTGAGTACGACTATTTCAACCCACAATCATTGAAATTCTCTTTAGAAACCAAATCGATTAATAACCTGTATTTTGCAGGTCAAATTAACGGTACAACAGGTTATGAAGAAGCGGGAGCGCAAGGTTTGCTTGCAGGCTTAAACGCAGCACGTCGTGCATGGGATCAAGAGCAATGGACACCAAAACGTGATGAAGCGTACATGGGCGTGTTGGTTGATGACTTGATTACTCTCGGTACTAAAGAACCGTACCGTATGTTCACGTCACGTGCGGAATACCGTTTGATGCTTCGTGAAGACAATGCGGATCAGCGTTTAACTGCGATTGGCCGTGAAATGGGGCTGGTGGATGACGCACGTTGGGATTCTTTCTGTCAAAAAATGGAAGCTGTTGAAACTGAAAAAGGTCGTTTACAACACCTTTGGGCAGCGCCAAACAATCCACTAGGCAAAAAATTCGTTGAAATGACTGGCGATGACCTGTCAAAAGAAACCAATGCAATTGATTTGCTCAAACGTCCAAATATCAACTTTGCGCAAATTGCTGAATTGACGGGTTCTGAAGTTTCGGCATTTGTGGGTGAGCAAATTGAAATTGCTGTGAAATATGCAGGTTATATTAACCGTCAGCAAGAAGATGTTGCGCAAATGAAGCGTTTGGAAGATACGCGTATTCCTGCTGATTTTGATTATGATGTCGTTTCTGGTCTTTCACGTGAAATCACCATGAAGCTGAAAAATGTATTGCCTGAAACATTGGCACAAGCAAGTCGTATTCCGGGTGTTACACCTGCGGCTGTTCAATTGGTAATGATTACGATTCGTAAGAATAACCAAGCGAAAAAATCTGCATAAGATTTTGAGTTAAACAAAAAACCCGCTCAGTTGCGGGTTTTTTTATTGCTTAAAAATTATTGGCTATTGGTATTTGATCGGATTAAATGAATATTTTTATCATCATTAGTTTTAGCTATGGTTTGATTATTAAAATCTTTCATAAACTTAAGTGATTGATAATTAATTATAAATATAAAAAATAAGATCTAAAAACTATTGATATACAAAGTTTTAGGTCTTAATGGTGGGCTTTTGGTCGTGTGAATTCCGACCTTTGTAGTGGTATTTATTCTACCCAATAAAGCCGAAACTTCAGGGCATGGCGTACAAGTGGGTTTACGCTACATGAATGGAGTTCGATTATGGTAAATCAACAATCGGGAAAAATGCAAAAATTTCTAACGGTATTTTTGTGTTTCTGGGTAGCATTTTTTGAAGGTTTTGACCTGCAAGCGCCCGGTATCGCAGCAAAAGGAATCGCAGCGACATTTTCCTTAGATCAAGTGCAAATGGGCTATGTGTTTAGCTTAGGTGTGTTTGGTATGTTATTTGGCGCGTTCTTTGGGGGGCGTGTCGCTGACTATTTGGGACAGAAGAAAGTCCTGATGTTGTCGATTTTTATCTTCGGTGTATTTATGTCTATCACGGCAGTTGCACCAAGTATTGAAATTTTATATATCGCACGATTCTTTACAGGTTTAGGTTTGGGTGCTGCGATGCCAACGATGATCTCGGTGGTGGGTGATGAAGCGACGGATGCTAACCGTGGGCGCTTAAATAGTTTGATGTACTGTGGCTTACCCGTAGGTGCAATCTTTGTTGCTGGCTTGGGTATTGTTTTTAAAGATATCTCATGGCATACACTATTTTTAATTGGTGGTTTAACGCCTTTAATCTTGATTCCATTCATGGCGATTATTTTAAAAGATAAGCGTACAGAAAAAGTTCAGGCAGAAAGCAAAGAAGCGGTTCCTCCGATGGGGCAAATCCTTTTTGCTGAACAGCGTTATAAGTATACATTGCCGCTTTGGCTGAGTTTCTTCTTTACCTTAATGGTGAACTATATTCTGATCAGTTGGTTGCCTAACTTGCTTATGGGGCAAGGGTTGGAAAAGCAACAAGCTTTTATGATCATGTTGATGTTCCAAGTGGGCGCAGTGATTGGTACGCTGGGTTTAGGCTACTTGCTGGATCGCCTAAAATTATGGCAAATGGCAGTGATTATCTATTCAGGTTTGTTTGTGGCATTGTTTGTGCTGTTTACAACAAATTCCATTCCTGTACTCATTGCTGCAGGCATCATGGGCGGAATTTTCTCTACAGGTGGTCAATCGATTTTGTATGGGATCTCTCCAATTTTCTATACACCAGCTGGGAAAGTGACAGGTGTGGGAAGTGCAATTTCATGGGGACGTTTGGGTGCAATGACAGGTCCATTACTTACAGGCAAGATTTTGGCGCTAGGTCTAGGAACGACAGGTATTTTAATTGCAAGTGCGCCGGGTATTGCTTTGTCAGCTATCGCGGTGGCTGCATTATCTGCCTATAAGTCATCCCTTAAGAGATAATCGAAATCAGTCAAATTTAAAGGAGCTACGGCTCCTTTTTTATTGAATAAATATCTTTAGCTGAAACTAAGTTTTGTTAGAATAAATCTAATATTTATGAATAAATTTACTTCTATGTCTTATCAATTGATCGAACTTGATATTTCTCCTTCAGATAACATTCAGTGTCCATATTGCCAGCAGCAAGTGATTGATTGGTCAGAAGAGCAGTATGTGCAGCCTTGTGAGCATGTGTTGTTTATTGCAATGGATATTGGTTTTGAGTTTATTACCGATGAATTTGAGCAAACCATGCAGCATACAGTCGATGACTTGCATGCCAATGATGATCAGTATCATATGTTTACTGAAATTACCGCCTCAAGTTTCCCTGAGTTTCTCATTTATAAGTCTGATTTAGGGGTGGAAGGTTATTCACGCTATGTCGGCTTTACGGCATAAAGTTTTGCTAAAAAATCTTAACATTAAAAAAGCCAGTCAAGTGACTGGCTTTTTTAATGTTAATCAGAAAATTAACTTTCTAATTCTTCTTCGACATCATCTTCGGCACTGTCCATACCGAGTTCTTTAAGTTTACGGGTTAAGGTATTACGACCCCAACCTAAAAGTTCTGCTGCATGGCGCTTACGCCCACGTGTTTGCTGTAGTGCTGCATTGATGAGGGTGCGTTCAAACATTGGTGTGGCAATGTCGAGAATTTTCATCTCACCATTTTTAAGTTTTTGTACGGCCCATTGACCAAGTAATTCATCCCAATGATGCACACCAATACGATCAATCCCTTGAGCAGCAGGGTTGCCATCTATGCCTTGGATTGGAATCTGTTTTAATTCAGACGGTAAATCTTCTGGATAAACTTCACGGCCCGTGATCATAACCGTTAACCAACGACAGGTATTTTCAAGCTGACGCACATTACCTTGCCACGGCAGTTTTTGCATGTATTCTTGCGTTTCAGGACGCAGAATTTTAGGGCTTACCCCAAGTTCTTTACCTGCACTTGCTAGGAAGTGCTGTGCAAGCATCGGAATATCTTCACTACGATGTGCAAGTTTTGGAATATGAATACGAATGACGTTTAGACGATGGTACAAGTCTTCACGGAAGCGACCTTCATGTACTAACTTTTCTAAGTCTTGGTGCGTTGCTGCAACGATACGGACATCCACCTTGACTGGGATGTGACCACCGACACGGTAGAATTCACCATCCGCTAAAACACGCAGTAAACGTGTTTGGGTTTCAAATGGCATGTCGCCGATTTCATCTAGGAAAAGTGTTCCGCCATTGGCTTGTTCGAAACGGCCTTGACGCTGTGTGTTGGCACCTGTGAACGCGCCTTTTTCATGACCAAATAATTCAGTTTCGATCAAATCTTTTGGAATTGCCGCCATGTTGAGCGCAATAAAAGGTTTGTTACCACGTGGTGAGTGTTTGTGCAACGCATGCGCAACCAATTCTTTACCCGTGCCTGATTCACCATTAATTAATACAGTAATGTGTGATTGAGAAAGACGACCAATGGCACGGAAGACTTCCTGCATAGCAGGTGATTCACCAATAATCTCTGTAGATTGAATCGGTTGAACGGTTTTAGCAGATTCTTGTTGTTGCAATTTGGTAATATGCAAAATTGCACGGTTTACAAGTGCTAAGGCTTCATCAATATCAAAAGGTTTTGGTAGATATTCAAAAGCACCCGTTTGATAGCTCGACACAGCAGATTCTAAATCTGAATGTGCAGTCATAATGATCACAGGTAAGTCAGGGTAGTTGCCTTTGACTTTACCTAAAAAGGTCAGTCCATCAATACCCGGCATACGGATGTCTGTCAAAATAACATCTGGCGCATCGACACTTAACTGATCTAAAGCGGATTGTGCTTCTTCAAAACTGGTAACATCAAAACCTTCTTCTTTGAATGTTTTTTCCAGCACCCAACGCATGGCGCGATCATCATCGATGACCCAAATCTTATTACGCGACATGATCTGACTCCCAAGGTAAATATAGGCTAAATACTGTTTTTCCAGGAACTGATTGGCATTCAATCATTCCGTTATGTTGATGCATAATATTTTGTGCAATGCTAAGGCCGAGACCTGTGCCTTTCGCTCGTCCTGTCACTAAAGGATAAAATACGGATTCTAATATTTCTTGTGGGACACCCGGTCCATTGTCCTCAATGTCAATGCGTACCGCAGAACGTTTTAATACACCATTGATGGTGACTAAGCGTTGAATACGTGTGCGCAAGGTCAGTTCTGGTTGATGCTCAACAAAGAACTCTTTATTTTCAGTCATCGCCTGAACAGCATTAACACTGATATTCAGCATGACCTGAATTAATTGATCACGATCTGCCAGTACATCTGGTAAAGAAAGGTCGTAATCACGGGTGATTTTAATTTTCTTTTTAGTTTGGTTGACGATCAGTGAACGAACACGTTCAAGTGGTTCATGTACATTGACTGGTTCGTAACTCGGTAATTGTCTTGAACCAAGCATGGTGTCAGCAAGATTTCTTAATCGATCCACTTCACTAATAATAATGTCGGTGAATTCGCTGTACTTCGGATCATTTAAGCTACGTGCTAAAAGCTGTGTCGCCCCACGGATACCACCGAGTGGATTTTTAATTTCATGGGCAACACCACGAATCAGTTGTCGTGCAACTTGATGTTGTTGAATCAGGTTTTCTTCTTTAGAGATTTTTAACATTCGGTCGATTTGATTCAGCTCAATCAATAGCAACGGGTGGTAGGGTTTACCAGAGTTGAGCTGTGACACGGTGTAATCAACATGAATGTCTTTAAAGTTGACATTAATCGTTGCTTCTCGGCGCGTATAGTGCTGACCAGAAGTTAGTGTATTCATTAATGCATCATGAGTATTGAATTCATCATCGGGCATATGGAGTAAATTTAATACAGGCTGACCTGATGCACGGAGTAAGCTGATGTCAAAAAGCGCTTCACAAGATGAATTTAAATAAAAAATATTCAGGTTGCTATCGACCAATAAAATGGCAGTGGTTAAATTATCCACTAAAAGCCGGTAATCAATCGTCATAGTCTGATCCATTAGCGAGAGGTTCCTGTCTTAAAATGGCGCAATGGCATCTTCATAAAGCAAATCGTTCAATCTAATAAGGTTCGAATTGATGCAAGTTATGCAAGATATAAGCCAACTATTTCAGAAATACGCTAAGTTTTGATGCTTATTTGAATAAATGCGCTTATTTAAGACTTTAAATAAAGTGTATAGCTGATTAAAAACAGGCTGTAAATCTAAAATGCATTAAAATGGTGCAAATGAAATTATATGGATGAATTTATAGCATTATTTTGGTGCGTGATATAAAGAGTGACCTTTTCACCTGTTTTTATGTTTTGAAAAGACATACAATACGCGGATTATAGTGGAGCGCAGATTCATGAAATCCCCCAAAGTCGGTTTTGTTTCTTTAGGTTGTCCTAAGGCATTGGTAGATTCCGAACGAATTTTAACTCAGTTAAAGACTGAAGGTTATGATGTAGCATCAGATTATGATGGTGCCGATTTAGTAGTTGTAAATACCTGTGGTTTTATTGAATCTGCAGTACAAGAGTCGCTAGATGCCATTGGCGAAGCGATGAGTTCAAACGGTCGCGTAATTGTGACTGGTTGTTTAGGTAAAGACGAAGACAAAATTCGCCAAATGCACCCAAATGTCTTAAAAGTGACAGGTGCTGCGGCATATCAAGAAGTGATGGAAGCTGTGCACGAATACGTGCCTGAGCCACCGAAACACAATCCGTTTATTGATCTAGTACCTGAACAAGGTATTCGATTAACACCAAAACATTATGCTTATTTGAAGATTTCAGAAGGTTGTAACCATCGTTGCACATTCTGCATTATTCCGAGCATGCGTGGTGATTTAGTTTCTCGTCCAGTAGGTTCAGTATTGACTGAAGCTCAAGCGCTGAAAAAAGCAGGTGTAAAAGAAGTCCTTGTGATTTCTCAAGATACATCGGCTTATGGCGTAGACACCAAATACAAATTGGACTTCTGGAACGGTCAGCCCGTTAAAACCAAATTCTATGACATGTGTGAAGCATTGGGTCAATTGGGTATCTGGGTGCGTCTGCACTATGTATATCCATATCCACATGTGGATGCTGTGATTGACTTAATGGCGCAAGGCAAAATTTTGCCTTATTTGGATATTCCATTCCAACATGCAAGTCCTAAGATTTTGAAACTCATGAAACGTCCTGCGCACAGTGAAAATACACTAGAGCGTTTAAAAGTTTGGCGTGAGAAATGTCCTGATCTTGTGATTCGTTCTACATTTGTTGTGGGCTTCCCGGGTGAAACTGAAGAAGACTTCCAAATGTTGCTTGATTGGTTAAAAGAAGCGCAGCTTGATCGTGTGGGTTGTTTTACTTACTCACCAGTTGAAGGCGCGACTGCAAATGATTTGCCAGATCATGTGCCTGAAGAAATCAAACAAGAGCGTTATGAACGTTTCATGCAAGTTCAGCAAGAAATCTCTGCTGCGAAATTGCAAAGTCGTATCGGTCAGAAAATGACAGTACTTGTGGATGATCTTGAAGAAGAGTTCCCAGTTGCTGTTGCGCGTTCTTATGCAGATGCACCTGAAATTGATGGTAATGTTTTTGTGGAAGATATCGATAAGTCAGTGATTAAAGCAGGTGATTTACTTGAAGTAGAAATCACAGATGCAGATGAATATGACTTATTTGCAAAACTAATCTCGGTTAAGTCTGCTTAAACGATTCATTAAAAATAATTGAAATTAAATAATTCGGAGTTGATGATGCTTGATTCTAAAAAACCACGTTTTGGTCGCATCCTGCTTAAGCTTTCAGGTGAAGCTTTAGCGGGCAATAAAGAGATGGGTATCGATGCACAAGTGCTCGATCAAATGTCACTCGCAATTGCGCACCTTGTTGGTTTGGGTGTTCAAGTGGGTATCGTTGTCGGTGGTGGTAACCTTTACCGTGGTAGCCAATTACAAAAAGATGGTTTGGTTGGCCGTGTAACAGGTGATCAAATGGGTATGTTGGCCACTGTAATGAACGGTTTGGCACTTCGTGATGCTTTGGTACGTCGTAATATCAAAACTCGTCTAATGTCAGCTTTACCCATTGGTGCAGTAGTTGAATCATACTCTAGCCGTGATGCAATTCGTCATTTAACTCGTGGCGAAGTTTGTGTATTTGTTGCAGGTACGGGTAACCCATTCTTTACGACAGATACAGCAGCATGCTTACGCGGTATTGAGATTGAAGCCAATCTTATCCTTAAAGCGACTAAGGTTGATGGCGTATACAACAAAGATCCAAGCAAATATGAAGATGCAGTGAAATACGATGCATTAACATTTGACCAAGTTTTAGATGAAAAACTGGGTGTGATGGATTTGACAGCGATTTGCTTGTGCCGTGACCACAACGTTCCACTTCAAGTATTTGATATGAACAAATCAGGTTCATTACTTTCAGTGGTAATGGGTGAAAAAGAGGGTACTCACGTTACGAACTAATGTACGTGGGCCCTAAAGCTCTTTATACTACAAGCTATTTTAGAATTTACATCTTTTCGAATTAAGTAAGGAAGATCACATGATTAACGATCTTAAAAAAGACGCAGAAGACCGTATGAACAAATCTCTAGATTCTCTAGAGCATGGTTTTGCCAAAGTTCGTACAGGCCGCGCGCACCCATCAATTTTAAATGGTGTTATGGTTCCTTACTATGGCTCTGATGTGCCATTAAACCAAGTAGCGAACGTGGGTGTAGAAGACTCTCGTACTCTACTTGTTCAGCCTTTTGAACGTTCAATGGTTGCTGCAATTGATAAAGCAATTCGTGAATCTGACTTGGGCTTAAACCCGATTACTGCTGATGCCATCCGTGTTCCTATGGCTGCATTAACAGAAGAAACACGTAAAGACATGCAGAAAGTTGCACGTAACGAAGCTGAAAATGCAAAAGTTGCGATCCGTAACATCCGTCGTGATGTTTTGGGTGATATCAAAGCATTGTTAAAAGAAAAAGAAATTTCTGAAGATGATGAGCGTCGCGCGGGTGATGACATTCAAAAAATCACAGACAAATTCGTTGCTGAAGTTGAAAAACGTCTGGCTGCAAAAGAAGCTGAATTGATGAAGGTCTAAGTTTTAATGACCTCATCTGAAGAAACTTCCCGTCTTCCAAAACATGTTGCCATCATTATGGATGGCAACAATCGTTTTGCAAAAAAGAATCAAATGCAAAAAGGTGAAGGGCATCGTTCTGGAAAGGACATCCTAGATCCCATCGTTGAACATTGTCGTAAAAGAAATATCCAAGCACTGACCGTTTTTGCTTTTTCGAGTGAAAATTGGAATCGTCCTCAGTTTGAGGTTGATTTGTTAATGGCTCTTCTCGAAGAAACCATTCATGAGCAGTTGCCACGCATGGAAAAATTTAACATTTCCCTACGTTTTATTGGTGATCGTTCTCGTTTATCTCCTAACTTACGTGACTTAATGTTGCAAGCCGAACAAAGGACTGCTAATTTCGACAGCATGACTTTAACTATTGCAATTAGTTACGGTGGTATGTGGGATATGGCACAGGCTGCAAAACAAATCGCAGCAGATGTTTTAACTAACAAAATAGATCTTGAAGCAGTGGATGCTGAAGTCTTTGGTCAATATGTCAGTTTAAGTGATCTACCTCCGGTAGATTTGTTAATTCGTACAGGTGGTGATTTCCGTCTCTCGAACTTCTTGCTTTGGCAAGCTGCTTATGCAGAACTTTATTTTACCCAGACATTATGGCCTGAATTTACCATTGAAGAATTTGACGACGCACTAGCAGTATTTGGTGGTCGTGAACGTCGTTTTGGTAAGACCTCAGAGCAGATTCAACAAGAGCAGTTTGAGAATAAATAAATGTTAGAGCGGATAATAACCGCATTGGTACTGGTTTCAGTTGTACTGAGTTGCATGTTTGCAACCGAGTCTAAATACCCAATGCTTGTGCTGATGATTATTGCATCAGCTGTCGCGGGTTATGAGTGGTTCAAACTCATGCCGCGGAATATACAAAATGTGATTAAACCTTTCGCTTGGGGCTATGGTCTAGTCACTGCTATTCTTTCAGCACTAGCATTGCATTTTACAGATGTTGCATTACTGCTTTGGGCGGCTTCGATCTTTACTTGGATCTTAAGTGTCTATTGGGTGAAGTCTTATCCTGAATACGACAACTGGTATAACGCGAGTCTGAGTGGTATTGGTTTAGTCTTAGTTCCTGCTGCGGTAACTGCTATTTTTTCTGTGTGGATGAACTCACCGTGGTGGCTCATGTATCTGTTCCTTTTGGTATGGGGTGCAGACAGTGGTGCATATTTCGTGGGGCGTAAATTCGGTAAGAAAAAACTTGCACCAGATGTGAGCCCGAATAAATCGATCGAAGGTTTATACGGCGGTCTATTCACTGCAATGCTAATTGTCATTGTTGTTGAAATTATTTATCTAGATTTAAGCATCGCTGAACATATCTTATTTTTAATACTTTCAGTAATAACGGTATTTAGTTCAGTACTTGGTGATTTATTTGAATCGATGATCAAGCGTCGTGCAGGGATCAAAGATTCTGGTCGTATTCTTCCGGGACATGGTGGTGTGCTGGACCGTATCGACTCGTTGCTTGCCGCAGCACCTATCTTTGCAGCAGGTATGTATGTTTTAAAATTAATTGGCGTAGATTTATAGATGTCACAATCTGTTTGTATATTGGGTGTAACAGGATCCATTGGTCAAAGTACTTTAAAGATTCTGCAACAGCACCCCGAAGAGTATTCAGTTTTTGCAGTCACTGCACATAGCCGAATTGTAGAACTTGTCGAAATATGCAAACAATATCGACCGAAAATCGCAGTTGTTCCATTTAATAAAGTGGATGAACTGCGCCAATTACTCGTAGCTGAAAAATTAACTGATATTGAAATCCTGCATGATGAAGCAGGATTGATTGCAGTAGCAGAACATCCACAGGTTGATGTGGTCATGGCAGCTATTGTGGGTGCGGCAGGGTTGCTACCTACATTGGCTGCTGCGAAAGCAGGTAAACGCGTGTTGCTTGCAAATAAAGAAGCGCTGGTGATGTCGGGTGACATCATGATTCAGACCGCACGTGAAAATAATGCTTTGTTGCTGCCGGTCGATTCTGAACACAATGCAATTTTCCAATGCTTGCCTGAAACTTATCTACAAGGTGAGCGTCATGGTCAGCCAAAGCTAGGTGTCAAACAAATTTTACTTACCGCTTCTGGTGGTCCATTTTTGCATCATAGTTTAGAACAATTGCAAAGTGTGACGCCTGCACAAGCCTGTAAGCATCCAAATTGGTCGATGGGGCAAAAAATTTCTGTTGATTCTGCAACGCTGATGAATAAAGGCTTGGAATTGATCGAAGCCTGTCATCTTTTTGCAGTTGAAGAACAATTTGTAACAGTTGTTGTCCATCCACAGAGTATCATTCATTCAATGGTTCAATATGTAGATGGTTCGACTTTGGCGCAAATGGGTAATCCTGATATGTGTACGCCTATTGCTCATGCATTAGCATGGCCGAAGCGTATTCAAACACATGTGCCTCCATTAGATTTATTTGTTCATTCACAGTTAAACTTTGAACAGCCTGATATACAGCGATTCCCAGCACTAAAATTAGCACGTCAAGCCATGAAGGCAGGTGGCTTAGCTCCAACGATTTTAAATGCAGCCAATGAAATCGCCGTGGCAGCATTTTTGCATGAGAAAATTGGCTTTACTCAAATCCCTCAAATTGTGGAACATGTGTTGGGGCAAGTTGAAAACTCAGCTGCAAATAATATTGATGTTATTTTGCATGCAGATAAATCGGCACGTATGGTTGCTGAAAAAGCAGTATTGAATTCAGGAAGTTAAGACATGAATGCCTTGTTTATGATTATTGCAGCAATATTGCTACTTGGACCGCTGATAGCGATTCATGAATTTGGGCATTATTTCGTTGCACGTAAACTGGGCGTAAAGGTTTTAGTTTATTCGATTGGTTTTGGCCCAACACTGCTCAAGTGGACGTCAAAGAAGTCGGGTATTCAATATCAACTGTCTGCATTACCACTGGGTGGTTATGTCAAAATGTTAGATGAGCGTGAAGGTGATGTCGCAGCAGAAGACTTACCGAAAGCATTTAACAGACAACACCCTTGGAAACGTATTGCAATTGTTGCTGCAGGGCCACTCATCAACTTGGCTTTTGCTGTGGTGTTGTTTTGGATTTTATTTTTACCTGCACAGGAACAGCTCAATACGCGCGTAGGTAAAATTTTACCAAATACACCAGCAGCGGCTGCGCAAATGCAGTCTGGTGATAAAATTACTGCCGTAGATGGTACTCAAGTATCCACTTGGGAGCGCTTGAATTATGCCTTGGTTGATCGTGTGGGTGAAACTGGCAACATTCAAATTCAAGCTGAACGTGCAGGGCAAATTCAAAACTTCAGTTTACCAATTCAGAGTTTTTTACGCGATCAAACTCAGTCACCACTCGATGTTCTTGGTTTTACGCCATATCGTCCTGAAATTCCTGCAGTGGTTTCAAAACTCAGTGAAGATGGCGCAGCGATTCGCCAAGGGATGCAAGTGGGTGATCGAATTGTTTCGATTGATGGCGTAAAAATGAAAGACTGGTTTGATGTTGTACAAGTTGTACAAGCTTCTCCAGAAAAGTTACTTAAAATTGATGTTTTACGACAAAATAAAATTGTGCATTTAAACGTGATGCCGCAAGGTAAGCGTGACCAAATGGGTAAAGTCACAGGGCTTTTAGGTGTACAAAGTGATCCGGGTAAAGTCAATATTCCAGCCGAATACAAACAAACCATTCAATACACGCCTGTAGAGGCGATGGGCAAAGCGGTAGAAAAAACAGGTCAGATATCTAGTATGATCCTGAATTCTATTGTAAAAATGGTGCGTGGTTTGGTGGGTTTAGATAATTTATCTGGTCCGATTACTATTGCGAAAGTGGCTGGACAAAGTGCTGAAATGGGGTGGCAAACCTTCATTTCATTTATGGCACTGATGAGTGTAAGTTTGGGTATTTTAAATTTACTACCGATTCCTATGCTCGATGGCGGTCATTTAATTTACTATTTTATTGAATTAATTCGTGGTAAACCTGTTTCTGAACAAATACAATTGGTTGGATTAAAAATTGGTATGGTATTGCTGGGTAGCATGATGCTACTGGCTCTATTCAATGACATTATGCGTTTATAAGAACGTTATACGAAATAAATTAACAGCGGAAAAGACTGGCATGCAGCACAAACATTTATTTATGCCATTGGCACTGGTTAGTGCTATGGCCGTAGCACAACAAGTATATGCAGCAGATGATTTTGTAGTACAAGATATTCGTGTTGATGGCTTAGTGCGTTTAACTCCTGACAATGTAGCCGGAATGATCCCATTCTCCGCTGGTGATCGTGTCAATGATCAAATCATTTCAAACTCAATTCGTAGCATGTTTGCGTCGGGTTTGTTTGATGATGTGAAGTCTTCACAAGTCGGTAATACCCTTGTATATACAGTGGTTGAACGCCCAGTAATTTCTAAAGTTGAGCTAAAAGGCAATAAACTTATTCCTAAAGAAGCCTTGGAAGAAGGCTTAAAGAAAATGGGTCTGTCCGAAGGTGAAGTTTTAAAGAAATCATCTTTGCAAACGGTTGAAACTGAATTAGAACAACAGTACATGCAGCAAGGTCGCTACGATGCTGATGTCAAAGTGATTACAACCGCTCAACCGAATAACCGTGTCAATGTCTTAATCGAGTTTGAAGAAGGTCAATCTGCCAAAGTATTTGATATTAATATCATTGGTAATACGGTCTTTAAAGAAAGCGAAATTAAACAAATTTTTGCATTAAAAGAAAGTGGTTGGAACTCGATCATTTCTCGAAATGACCGCTATGCACGTGAAAAGATGGCTGCGAGTTTAGAAGCTTTACGTGCGATGTATCTCAATAAAGGTTACATCAACTTTAACATTACCAATTCAAGTCTGAATTTGAGTGAAGATAAAAAACACGTCTTTATCGAAGTTTCGGTGGATGAAGGTGAACAATTTAAGTTTGGTGAAACCCATTTTTTAGGTGATACGCTTTATACGCAAACAGATTTAAACGCTTTAAAACTTTATAAAGATGGCGATTTATATTCACAAGAAAAAGTGAATGGTGTGAAACAGCTTTTACTTCGTAAATATGGTAATGCAGGTTACTACTTTGCAGAAGTGAACATTGTTCCTGAAATCAATAAAGACACCAAATTGGTTGATTTAAATTACTATGTGAATCCGGGCCAGCAAGTCACTGTTCGCCGTATTAATTTCACAGGTAACTCGAAAACAGCTGATGAAGTTCTACGTCGTGAAATGCGTCAAATGGAAGGCGCCTTAGCAAGTAACGAAAAAATTGATTTGTCTAAAGTGCGTTTAGAACGTACTGGTTTCTTTAAAACCGTTGATGTTAAGCCTGCACGTATTCCGGGCACGCCAGATCAAATTGATTTAAATGTGAATGTTGAAGAACAGCATTCAGGTACAAGTACTTTGGCTGTTGGTTTCTCACAAAGTGGCGGTGTAACTTTCCAAGCAGGTTTGAGTCAAACCAACTTCTTGGGTACAGGTAATGCAGTTTCTATCGATTTGTCACGTTCTGAGACTCAAGATTACTACAACCTCAGTGTAACTGACCCGTATTTCACTATTGATGGTGTACGTCGTGGTTATAATATGTACTACCGTAAAACCAAGTTAGATGACGACTATAACGTTAACAACTACGTCACTGACAGTTTTGGTGGTGGTATCAACTTTGGTTATCCGATCGATGAAAACCAAAGTATCAGTATGGGCTTGAATATTGATAATACCGAAGTAACTACAGGCCCATATGTTTCTACTTATGTGCGTGATTATTTACTAGCAAATGGTGGGAAGGCGACGGATACCACATCATTCTGTCCTACGGATGCGTCTGGTAACTCACAATTAACTGTGCCTGTATACAAAACTGATGCGAATGGAGATTTTGTACTAGATAGTGAAGGTAATAAAATTGTTACTCACAACACTTGCGCAGTACCTGAAGAATCATACGATAGTGCGTTTAAAGGTGATTTCTTAACTTATAACCTTAACTTGGGTTGGTCATACAATACCTTGAATCGCCCGGTATTCCCTACATCGGGTATGTCACACCGCGTCAATGCCGAAATTGCATTACCAGGTAGTGATGTTGAATATCAAAAAATCACTTACGATGCACAAGCCTATTTCCCACTGGGTAAAGACTTTGTATTACGTGGTTACGGTAAGTTAGGCTATGGTAATGATTTGCCGTTCTATAAAAACTTCTATGCAGGTGGTTTTGGTTCGGTACGTGGCTATGATAACAGTACTTTAGGGCCTAAATATCCTGGTGTGTATTATGATGCGCAAAATAAGGTTGACTATGATCCAGAAGAAGTGGGTGGTAATGCTTTAATTCAATTTGGTACTGAATTAGCTTTACCTGTGCCATTTAAAGGCGATTGGGCTCGTCAAGTCCGTCCAGTTTTATTTGCTGAAGGTGCGCAAGTATTTGATACGCAATGTGACGTTCCTAAATCTAGTGAAGACCGTCAATACTGTAAAGATAACTACGGCTTTGATATGAACAATATGCGTTATAGCGTTGGTGCAGGCTTTACTTGGATTACGATGATTGGTCCAATTTCACTCAGTTATGCATTCCCGCTTAATGATAAAGCTGGCGATGAAACAAAAGAAATTCAATTCGAGATTGGTCGTACGTTCTAAGTACGACCCTTCTGGGAATAACAAAATTACAGGTTGATAAGATGAATAAATTATTTGCTAGTTTGGCGGTATTGGGTATGTCGTGTTCTGCTGTGGTAAATGCAGCAGGTTACGGTGTGGTTGATTTAGAAAAGGTGGTGGATCAAAGTACTTATCTAAAACAACAAAATGCTCAAATTCAACAGCAGTTGAAACCACAAACCACTAGAATTGAATCACTGGCTAAAGAGTTGGAAACAATGCAGCAAAAAGCTCAGCAAGGCGGTGATAAATTGACGGCTGCGCAAAAACAGCAAATGGGTCAACAGTATCAAGCTAAACTCAAAGAGTTGACTGATTTGCAGCAAAAAGTTCAAACTTCAGTTCAAGGGAATATTCAGGTGTTAAATCGCACGATGGATACTCGAATTAAACAAGTTGCAGAACAATTGCGCACAGAAAATAAGTTAGATGTTGTTTTGAATAAAAATTCAGCACTTGCGTATGACCCTAAGTTTGATTTAACTGATAAAATGATTCAAAAGGTTAATGCAATTAAATAATCAATGAATTCTCAAAAATTCAGTTTAGAAAAGCTTGCTCAACTTGTTCAAGGTCAATGTATTGGCCAGCTAGACTTGCAATTCAGCGGAATGGCAAGTTTAGAGAGTGCTCAACCGCATCAGCTTGCATTTTTAAACGCAGATAAATATCTGAATGAAGCTCAACAGTCTCAGGCTGGTGCGCTGATTGTGACTGCAGACATGCAGTCACAAATCCCTTCGCAGCAAAACTTCATTGTTGTACCCAATCCGTATCTGGCTTTCGCTATTCTAACGCATGTTTTTGAAAAAAAATCTGTAGAAATAGGAATTGAAAGTACTGCTCAAATTCATCCTTCCGCAATCATTTCTGATACTGCTTATATTGGGCATTATGTGGTGATTGGTGCGAATAGTGTGGTGGGTGAAGGAACGCGCATTGAATCACAAGTCAAAATTGATCACGGTGTAGAAATTGGTAAAGATTGTTTTATCGATTCGCATGTGACGATTACTGGTGAAGCCAAGTTAGGTGATCGTGTACGTATCCATGCAAATACGGTGATCGGTGGTGAAGGATTTGGTTTTGCGCCTTATCAAGGGAAATGGCATCGTATTGCTCAATTAGGTTCTGTACGTATCGGGAATGATGTGCGTATTGGTTCAAATTGTAGTATTGACCGTGGTGCTTTAGATGACACAATTTTGGAAGATGGTGTCATTATTGATAACCTTGTGCAAATCGCGCATAACGTCAAAGTAGGTGCAAATACGGCAATGGCAGCGAAATGTGGCATTGCAGGTAGTACAACTATTGGCAAAAATTGTGTGCTAGCAGGGGCTGTTGGTATCGTAGGTCACATTAATATTGCAGATAATGTGACAATTACCGGTATGTCAATGGTCACAAAAAGTATTTCCGTTGCTGGAAGTTATTCTTCAGGTACGCCAATGCTTGAAAGTGGTTCTTGGAAAAAGGCAGCAATCCGCTTTAAACAATTAGCAGATGTGCCATTGACCCAATTGGTCAAACGACTTGATCATATGCAGTCTCAAATTGAGTCCCTTGAATCAACATTTAAATTGCGTAAATAATTATGATGACAGAGTCGAATACCCCAGCTTTCACAAAACCTGAATTACCAATGACTATTCAGACTATTCGTGAATATTTGCCACATCGTTATCCGTTTTTATTGGTTGATCGTGTTGTTGAAGTGACTGACAACGGGATTGTAGGCTATAAAAATGTAACGATTAATGAAGAATTTTTACAAGGCCATTTCCCTGAATACCCAATTATGCCGGGTGTGCTGATTGTTGAAGCATTGGCGCAAGTATCGGGTATTTTAGGTTTCATTATGAATAATGAGAAACCTTCAGCGGGTTCGCTGTTCTTATTTGCTGGTGCAGAGAAGGTTCGATTTAAAAAACAAGTCGTTGCAGGCGATCAACTTGTATTAAAATCGGAATTAGTGATGCAAAAGCGTGGCATTTACAAATATAATTGTGTTGCCACTGTAGATGGCGTAGTCGCAGCAACCGCGGAAATTATGGTTTCGCATCAGAAAACAGAGACAGCATGAGCAATAACGAATTAATTCATCCTACCGCCATTATTGACTCATCAGCAGTAATTGCTCCGGATGTGCAAATTGGACCATATTGTATTATTGGTCCTAAAGTCACAATTGGAGCGGGCACTAAACTGCATTCACATGTTGTGGTGGGTGGTTATACCCGTATTGGTCAACATAACGAAATTTTTCAATTTGCCAGTGTTGGTGAAGTCTGCCAAGACTTGAAATATGCTGGTGAAGAAACCTGGTTAGAAATTGGTGATCACAACTCGATTCGTGAACACTGTAGTTTACACCGTGGTACTGTTCAAGATCAGGGCCTAACTAAAGTTGGTAGTCATAATTTATTGATGGTAAATACACATATTGCACATGACTGTGTGGTAGGTGATCATAATATTTTTGCTAATAACGTCGGCGTTGCAGGTCATGTCCACATTGGTGATTACGTCATCGTAGGTGGTAACTCTGGTATTCACCAATTCTGTAAAATCGATTCATACAGTATGATTGGTGGTGCATCGCTTATTTTGAAAGATGTACCTGCTTATGTCATGGTATCTGGTAATCCAGCCCATGCTTTTGCCATGAATATTGAAGGTATGCGTCGTAAAGGTTGGTCTAAAAATGTGATTCAAGGTTTACGTGAATCTTTTAAATTGATCTATAAAGATGGTTTAACGACGAATGAAGCGATTGAGCGTATTCGCATTGAAATTTTGCCTGAAGTGGCAGAAGCGCAATTGTTGATTGACTCACTTGAGCAGTCTAAGCGCGGTATTGTGCGCTAAATGCTGCGAATAAAAAAAGACACCTTATAAGGTGTCTTTTTTTTGCATTAAAAAATAGTTCTATTTTTTAACAAAGCCTGCTTCTTCAGATTTTGGATACTTTTGGGTGAGCTTGGTTTTGAGCTGCGTTGCTAAATTGCTATTTCGATCGACATCTTTTGCAATGCTATACAGTTGATATAACGCTCTAGGCGCGCGGGTCGATTCAGGGTATTGATCTACCACGATACTATAGTTCTTTTTCGCTTCCACGTAGTTGGTCGGTTCAACAGCAAGGTTGAACTCAGCTAGCCAAAAATATGCATTGCTAATATAAACACTGTTAGGATTATTTTTAATAAAATTTTTCATCGGTGCGATGGCTTTTTTCGCACCACCTTGTTTATATGCATCTAAAGCAACGGTATAAGCTGCTTTCTCAAGCTCAAGTGAGTCACCACCTGCATTTACAGGTTGTTTTGCAGATGAGCTTAATGTTGCTTGGGTCGTAGGTTGTTTAGCTGGTGTAGGGGCTATATTAGCTGCTACTGGGTGCAGTACCTTGTTGGTTATCCTCCGCAGCCTCTGTGTCTTCACTCGGATCTACTTTTTGTTGGAGTAGCTCTAAACGTTGATCTAAATCTGCATAGCGGTTTGTAAGTTCACTTTTTAATTGTTCGATAATATTGTCTTGCTCTTCCATTTTACCGCGTAAGCTACGCAATTCATTTTCGAGCTGTTGGTTCTTCTGCATGAGCTGCCAATTCAAATTGGTTGGCGTAGGGGTAGAGCCAGCACCTGTTTGAATGGCTGTATTATTTGCTGTATACACAGTGCCATTATCTGCGCCACTCAAACCGCGAGATTCAATTGGAATATTGGCAAATAGCGTACCTGAGCAAGTCAATGTAAGGGCACACAATACATGCTGTTTAAACATCATAAAAATTCCATGTAGTTGCAAGCATGTCCGTATTGAATAGTTTTATTACAGACTGCTTTAGATAAAACGATAAGCACATTAAAAACGCCAAAGTTCTGAATTGCAATAAGCTTTTACAATCTTGTTGTGTATTAAAGTAAAAATATAGTGATGATGTTTCACGTTTTCTACATCATCGACCATCATATTGATTTATAAATAATCAAACAGTGTTTTCTACTCAGGAATTCTTGGTTTTAGGCTTGCATGTTTATCAAAAATCTCTATACTCTGTTCTTGCAATGGTAGCCCTGCCGGTTACTTCGCAATTGTACTCTACAAACCCCGCCAGGACCGGAAGGTAGCAACGGTAGTAGAAATATGATGTGCCGAAGTCTTGCTGGTAGGGTTGCCACCAGTTTCAATCATAATAAATTAAACTTCCTCTCATTTTTTTTAATCCTAGATTCTTCTTTATTTTATTTTTATTAATTCTTCATTTAGATCTATATCTTTGTTATTCGGCATCAAATTCTTTACGTGCAATCACTTTAAAAATCGTATCGAGATCGAATCCCCGATATTGTAAAAAACGTATTTGTTTGGCTTTTTGTTTTGGATCACGTTCAACAGCTTTGCCAAATTTTTTGATCTTGAGCTGGTAGGCTTCAGCGACCCAATCTGTTTCTTTTAATTCATCCTGAATTAATTCACTGTCTACTTTTTTATTTTTTAACGCGAGCTTTATACGGTTGGGACCTTTACCTTTACGTTTTTGACTCGACAGCAGCATCTCTGCTACACGCTGATCGCTTTGATAGTTCTCACGCGCAAGTTCTTCCACTAAGTCTATGACTTCTTCGCGGCTATCCGCATACAGTGCTAATTTTTCGATTAAATCCGCTTTTGAGTATTCTTTACGTGTGAGTACTGCAAAGGCGTAGGAGCGTAGACGAGAGCCGCGCAGTCCTGGTTTTTTTTCAGCATGAACATCTTTACCATTGGCATCAAAATGCAACGCAGAGTGATCGGTCACCGAAGTATTGTCATGTGAAATGTCAGTTTGTGCAGCATGAATTGCGCAGGTAGTTTCTTCAGCTTCTGCAAACTGTTGTTTCAGTGCTTCATAGTCGAGCAAGAGTGGAAAATGGTCTTTAGTCATGGGGATATTTTAATACAAAATTTGAGTGCAAAACAAAACGCCCCGTAGGGCGTTTCGTCTGCTATTAAAGCATGCTGTAATTAAGCATCTAAAAAGTCTGGTTCTTCTTCGTCTTTGTCTTCTGCAGGTGCTGTACCTGTAGTCAGAAGTTGTTCACGAATCAGTTTTTCAATGGTTTGTGCAAGTTCAGGGTGTTCTTCTAAGTGGCGAATGGTATTGTTTTTACCTTGACCAATCTTGTCACCTTGGTATGAATACCAAGCACCTGCTTTTTGAACAATTTCTTGTTGTACAGCGAGGTCAACAAGTTCACCTAAATGGTTCACGCCTTTACCATAAAGAATTTGGAAAATCGCTTCACGGAATGGAGGAGCCATTTTGTTTTTCACAACTTTCACTTTGGTTTCTGAACCAATGATCTCGTCGCCTTCTTTCACTTGACCAATACGGCGGATATCTAAACGTACAGATGCATAGAATTTAAGTGCATTACCGCCCGTTGTGGTTTCTGGGCTACCAAACATTACACCAATCTTCATACGGATTTGGTTAATGAAGATCACCATACAGTTAGAACGTTTTGCATTACCGGTAATTTTACGGAGTGCTTGGCTCATCAGACGAGCTTGTAAGCCCATATGTGAGTCACCCATTTCGCCTTCAATTTCGGCGCGAGGGGTAAGTGCAGCTACGGAGTCGACAACGATCAGGTCAATGGCACCTGAACGTACCAGCATGTCTGCAATTTCAAGCGCTTGTTCACCATTGTCTGGCTGTGAAACAAGTAAGTTATCAATATCTACGCCAAGTTTACGTGCGTATTGAGGGTCTAATGCATGTTCAGCATCGATGAATGCACAAGTACCGCCTGTTTTTTGACATTGGGCAATGGCTTGTAATGTCATGGTTGTTTTACCAGAAGATTCAGGACCGTAGATTTCTACGATACGGCCTTTAGGCAAACCACCAATACCTAGTGCGATATCTAGTGTTAAAGAACCTGTAGAGACAGCTTCAACCGCCTGTACAGTATTATCACCAAGACGCATAACGGTGTTTTTACCAAACTGCTTTTCAATCTGGCTTAAGGCCGCATTTAACGCCTTGCTTTTATTATCATCCATCTTACAACCTCAATACGATGTCACGAAACAATATACTCAAGTGGATGTATTCAGTTTAAATCTGTTCCACGAGGGTATAGTGACAGAAATCATCCTTTTGTTCTATGAAAATCACAACAGGTGCGACATGTTGTGACGCTTTAACTTAATCATCATTATAAGACCATTGCTGGTCAAACTGTTGATCATTTTCTCTTTTAAATTTACCAATATCTCGACGATCTTTTTTACTTGGTCGATGATCTGGCCGAGCTAGATTATGCAACTTTCTTTGTGATGCGAGCAATTCCCGTTTTGCAATACTGACTTCAGTTTCATCATAAAGTAGCTGAGCGGTTGGGGCAGGCCCACGAACATCCGACAGTGCTTTCACCACCACGGTTTTTTTCTCAAGGCCTTGTGCAATGGTTAATTCCATGCCTACACGAACTTCACGAGAGACTTTAACGCGTTCACCATTATGATGAACTTTACCGCCTTCAATCGCATTTTTGGCAATAGAGCGGGTTTTAAAAAAACGTGCAGCCCACAACCATTTGTCTATACGCATACCAACCGCATCTTCGGCTAGATTTGATTTACGCATATTTTTTCTGTTCCTCGGCTTGCTCAATCATTTGAGCTTCTAAAATAGGGATTAAATCTGTTAATGCGGACAGCATTGGGTAATTGCAAGTCTCGCGAGGCGCTTTGGCAGATGAAGGCTGCTGAATCGAATAGAGCTGTTCGATCCCAAAAAGTTTTGCGCCATTAAGTACTTTTTCTGTGTCATCAATGAAATAACAGTTTTTTGCATCGAAGGAATGTTTGCTTGCTAATATTTGCCAAAACTCAATAAACTCTTTGGCATGACCGAGCGTTTCTGAACTGACGATAACATCGAAAAAATCACGAAGACCGGTTTCTTCAAGTTTGAATTGTAAGCCAGCATAGTCGGCATTGGTCGCAAGCCAAATAGGATAGCCATTTTCTTTTAGATAGATAAGCAGCTCAATGCAACCTTCACGTTTAGCCACTTTGGCTTTTTGTTCTATTTGCATTTCCAGAACATCAACGCCAACTTGTGACGTCCAAAAGCGAGAGGAGTACCATTTTAGGGTATGATTATGCTGTTGATAAAAACTAAATAGCGTTTGCTTGCTTTGTTCGAGTGAGCACTGATGCTGTTCAGCATAGCGAATTGGCAGCAGCTCATTCCAAATGAAATCATCATAGGCAAGATCGAGTAAAGTACCGTCCATATCGAAAATGATCGTCGGCTTTTCTGAGTAATTTGGCATATAAAGGTATTCTATGTTTAAAACAACAACAGCACCGCAAGACCCACTGATTTTGCAGTTGGTTCCCATTGTGACACAAGCTTGCGAAATTTTGCGAGAAGAATATCAGCGTTATTGCTCAGGTGCGGATTTTGATGTGGAACGTAAAAGTGATGATTCACCTGTAACGCAAGCTGACTATCGTGCAAATAGCTATATTACTCAAGCATTATCCAAAGTTTCTAACTTGCCTGTATTGTCAGAAGAAGGTGACAAGTCTGAACGTATGCAATGGCAAAAATTTTGGCTGCTTGATCCCTTGGATGGTACCAAAGAGTTTTTACATAAAAGACCTGAATTTACCATTAATCTGAGTTTGGTAGATGGGGCCAATACCACTTTTGCCATATTGGCGATCCCGGGGGAATATAGCGTATATATTTGCCCCTTTGCGGGACTGCCGCTGAAATATGATAGCCAGTCCACTGCATGGTATGAATATGTTCAAACCTCTGCAGAGAGTGTCGTACACGTTGGCTTGAGTCAAAGTGCCAAAAATAAGCCGATTTATACGGACTATCTAGACGCTTTAGAAAAACTCACTCCTTTTCAGGCCTACCATGCTGGTAGTGCATATAAGTTTTGTATGATGTTAGAAGATCGAGTGGATATTTATCCGCGTTTTCATCCGACTTGTGAATGGGATACCAGCGCTGGACAATGTTTAATCGAGCGTATTGGTGGTGGTTTGGTTGATTTTAAAGGTCGCGCATTTCTATATAACCAACGCACGACTTTATTAAATGGTGGATTTATTGCATTTAAAAATGCCGAAATGAAAGAATTGGCCTTAAATGCTTTGGCAAACATGCCTGACAAAACTTGAGCTAAATCGGGTTCATGCTATAGTGTCAGCACACTCCGTTAAATCTCCTGCATTTAAGAACTGTCAATTATGGCCCTAGATTTGCTCCCTCCTAGTATGCTGAAAGCAATAGACTTATTGCCGGATGAAAAGACGCCTGTAACATTGTTTACACGTCATTCCATTCGTGAAGTTGTACAAGGACAAGGCTTGGCCGGTTATGACTTGCAACTGACCCATCAAGGACGTGATTTAGCCGAAGCGTGGGGCAGCTATTTGGTTGAAAATACCGATCGTGTTATTCAGCACTGTATTTCGAGTCCAATTCAGCGCTGTGTGGATACGGCGGCATTGATGATTCAAGGTGCAGATAATGTCACGATTGAACCGAATACCCACCATATCGAGATCATTGAACAAGGATTATTGGTCGAGCCGGGAAGTTTTGTGCTCGATATTAAAAAAGCAGGACCATACTTTCAAAAGCAAGGTGCTTTAGGCTTTATCAATAGTTTTGTGAATAATGCTTTGCCGGGTATGAAACAGCCCATTCATGGGGTGGTAGATGTTTTGGAGTTGATTTACAACACTCATCCAACCAATGATTATGGTCTGAGTCTAGCGGTGAGTCATGATACGATTTTGGCTGCAATTCTTGCCATTATTTCAGGTAAAAATATCGTGACACGCGAAGATTGGCCTAAAATGATGGAAGGTTTATTTGTTTGGTTTGAAGGAGATGTATTCCTTGAGTCAAAACTGAAATGGATTTGGCGTGGAGAACTAAATGAATTAAATATTCGTGAATTTCAGCAGGCTGAGCAGCAACTCTAAGTATTTTTGCGCATACAAAATATTTAAAAAAGGCATCCATGTACGGGATGCCTTTTTTATCTGCTTCAATATTTCATTAAATAAAAGATTAAATATTGGCTTTAATTCGTGCAGGATACTGATTTAAATCAATACTTGAACCGTCGTCACTATAAGGCCAGCGGCTAGTATTGACAGGGAGATGTTGTTGGTGGATTCGACTGTATTTGTCTGCGGCAATCAATGTGGCAATGTCATGATCTTTAATGCTATACGCTTGTACGATTTCAACTGGATATTGTGTGCGTTCAAAAAATTCAGCTTCTGTTTCCCCTTGATGCAGTGCAAAAATACGTTCTACAGCTGGTAAGTACACGCCATATGCTAACCATGAGTCTACGCCTTGAGAGGCTTGAATCTCAGCGGTCGATTTCATATTTGAAATGACTTTACCTAAAATGTCTTTTTCACCTTTCGATGTAAAATATTCAATATATTGATTTTCTGCTTCTGCAAATTTTTCTAATGATGGCAAAAATTGGTTAATCGACATTTTTATCCCTCTTTTCATTTGTACAGCAATGGCTGCCTAGGATGAAAATTAAAATACCATAAAAAATATATGGGATTAAACCATTTCTTAAAATTTTATTTACAAAGTTTCTAAAAATATCCTGACAATTTTTGTCGGGAATATACGATTGTATTAACAGGTCTACATCTTAATTTTAGTTGAAAAGTGAAGTACCTGTCACATTAATAATGACTCTACCAATACAAAATATTTAGATTTTATTTGAATTGTTAATAAGTGACAAAACACGGCAATTGAATGATTAAAAAAAAGAAAATAGCATTAAATTTGTTGTAAATTATTGATTTATATATTTTATGTAAGTCTCTTTATTGGATTCTTTTGTGGCTAATTGGGGAATAGTAGTGAAAAGTGTGATAGATTTTTCATATGACAAATTATCAATTTGTATTGTGTCATTCATGTTAGTTGCTTGTGGTGGTGGAGGCGGTGGTGATAGTTCAAGTGGTTCTGCATCAACTGCAAATTATCCAGAACCGACCCAAGACATAGTCGATGATACCAGTATTGGCTTTTATGACTACGATGCAAATGATGCTGTTCGTGAAATACGAAATGATTTAGTCGGCAACTTTTCAGCGCAAGTTCAATTTGGTCAAAGTCATGTCGTCGATCCGAATGCGAACGAAGCCAAGAAAATGCCACGGTTAACCAGTGAAAAAGAAGCGCTGCTTATCGTGACGCCAACACTTGATATGCAAAACATCAAGCAACTCAAAGTAGAAATCTATCAAAACAACCGCTTAATTCGTACCGCGACATTGGATGATCCGACGCAAATGCCTGTTTCAGACCAGAGTGGGCAAAGAGGTCGTCCAGATGTTTGGTACAGTAAACGCGCGTGGGCCACGAAGCTCAATTGGGATGAAGTTAAACCCGGTCTAAGATTAAAATTTATTGACGCAAATAAAGTCAGCGGTGAATTGGCTGAGGATAAAATCGATTTTGCTGCACCAGGTGAATTGGTTTTAAATAATATCCGTGTTGGTATGTTGGCAGATAAGCCAAATTCTACCGGCCACTATATGCTACTAGAGCCTGAAAAAGCGGGCACAGATTATTTCCAAACCATTCCTGCAGCAGAAATGACGGTTGCACAATATGATGATATGCAGTTAACACGTGCAATGGTATCTTCAGGTGTTATTTATGACAGTAAAAGTGCCGGAGATGGTGGTGTTTATGCAGGAGACATGCGTGAGGATGTCGGTAAATCAACCTTTAGTGTTGGTATAAACCTTGCTAACTGGGGTATTACCAGTGCATCTATGGCCAACCAAAGTCAGCCACAATTAACCCAAACAGTAGTTGTCCATCATACGAAGGGGAACTATGCCAATGGTGTGCATACTCATGGACTGAGTGGTGGTAATGGCATGCTCACGCTTTATGATTCTGTAGGGAATGAATTTAGCCATGAAATTGGTCATCACTATGGTTTAGGACATTACCCTGGTCAGGTAGGTGACAATCTATTTTGGGCTGCACATCATGCGGACAGTGGATGGGGTTATATTGCCAATCGCAATATGATGCGCGGAAATCTATCATGGACGGCGACATGGAAGTGGGATGGAGCGAATGGTATCCCAAATTTTAAAAATTTGTTCCCGTACGGAAAAGATGCCATGTCCGGCGGGTATCCTGATAGTAATGTATCACGCTACACACACTATACGGGTTACAGCACATTCCTGAAAATTCAACCGCACTTTGACCGTTATGTCTGGGATGAAACATCACCTACCGGCTACAAAAAGTGGAATAAAACCACTCGTGAAATGGAAGTCGCTCAACCGAAGATGCCAAATTCTACGGCTCCGGTTTGGTATAACGCAGATCAAAATTATCCACGACCACGGGTCTTTGGTCAGCCCGTAATTACCATTTTAGGGGGCTATGATCCTGTCAATCAAGTCGGTTTGTTGTATCCTGCTGCACGTTCAAACTGGGGTAATGTTTATGATTTAACGGCGGCCAATACGGCCTTAGACCAAGCTGCATGTTGGTTGAATGTGCAATACACGAATAAAGTCAACAATATTGCTTTAGCACCTGTACGACTAGGTAGTAATGCCAATAAACTGCATGTCAATTTAGCTTTGGCAGATCAACCACAGAAAGTTGATTTGTATTGTAAAAAAGCAGGTGAAGAAGCCAAGTTATTAGCAAATATTGATATTCCAGTTTACAGCACAGCGATCAAGCCGGCCGTCAAAATTGGACGTCAGCATGGTTATAGTGCTTTGCGTGCTATCGAACTTCCTCAATTAGAAAGTGCTTTGGAAGCGCAAGCTGCAAATGCTGTTGTTGCTCTTAATCCAACTGAAAAAATGCTGTATGAGTCATATAAAAATGACATGTCATTGATGAATAGTGTGGCGCGTCAGCAATTAACCCGTTATGAGTCGCAACAAAACACAGCATACCGACTAAATCGTTGGATGAATGTGTATGCACAAGACCTAACCAATCAAATACCTGAGGCGCAAAGCGCACTCGAAGCATTTATGAAAAAGCTTTCAGTCACTCAAGAAGGTCTGTTCGAGCAGGCGACATTGATCAAAAATGGAAACAACTGTTTGAAATCTGAAACCTTAACTGATGGAGCATTAAATTTGTACATCAGTGGTCCAAGCGGATGTACTGCGGATGATACTGAACAGTGGGTATATGATGCCATTGGTCGTATACACAGTAAGTCAAATCCAGATCAATGCGTAACAGGCAACGGTGGTTCAGCTAAAGTGACGCTAGAACGTTGCGTGTTAAACCAAACCAATCAAATTTGGACCATGGACCCTGCGACTACAACGATTCGTCAAAGTGGTCAATGTATGGATTTAAATACGGGACGTTTGCAAAATAACCGTGCGGATTTAATTCGATATAGCTGTACCAATGGTGGCAATCAACGTTGGACAAATTTGACAGCAAGCCAAAACTTATTATGGACATATTTATCAGCGACGAATATGAAACTGATTAATAAATAGCCTATAATTAAAAAAATAAGGTCCATCGAGGACCTTATTTTTTTGCTTTTAAAAACCTATAGGTACAAAAAAAGCCCTAAAAAGGGCTTTTTTTATCGCAACAAATTAGTTAGCTAAAGCTTTAACTTGTGCATTTAAACGGCTCTTATGACGAGCAGCTTTGTTTTTATGGATGATGCCTTTATCAGCCATACGATCGATAACAGGAACAGCTTTTTTGTAAGCTTCTGTAGCGACAGCATAATCACCAGCAGCAATAGCAGCTACTGTGCGTTTAAGATAAGTACGAACCATAGAACGTAAGCTTGCGTTGTGTTGACGTGCTTTAACGTTTTGACGAGCACGTTTTTTTGCTTGAGCAGAGTTTGCCACTCGTGCACTCCTTGAAATAGATTGGTCTGGGCGGGCTGAAATTACATCTGAAAACCAACATCAGAAGAACTATCACCAGCCCGTAAACAAGTGCCATATTGTGATTAAACTAAGCGCTTAAGTCAAGTCTTGACATGCTTTGACAACATTTTAGATGCAGAAAAATTTTAAAGAAAACGTTAGATTAGTCTAAAGTGATTGAGATTGTATGAAAAATGACTAAAAGTATAGAGAATGCGATTGTCATCGGAGCAACAGGATTGGTCGGGCGGGAGCTGGTTCGTCAGCTCAGTCAAAATGCAAGATGTAAGAATATTACGGCTGTGGTACGTCAGCGTGACCATGAACTGAATGGACTGGCAAAAGTTCAACAAATGGTGATCAGTGACTTTCTTTCTCTGACTCAGGATGATGTGAGAGATTATAGTCATGCCTTTAGTTGTTTAGGCTCGACCATTAAAAAAGCAGGGTCTAAAGATCATTTTTATCAGATCGATTTTAGCATCAATGCGCATTTTGCTGAATTATTAGAATATTATTTAAAAACCTTAAAGTTAAATCAACTTTCGATATTAAAGCCTTCGCTGTTACTTGGCGAGCGTCATGAATCTCGACGTTTAGAAGATGCGACACAGAAACTTTATATGCGCTTTTCGCATTTTGTACCAGACCGTTTCAAATTTAAGCCAGTGACAGCACAGCAAGTGGCTCATACTATGGTCGATGCAGCACAAACTCAGACTGAAAAGTTCGAGATTTATGATAATTTACGCATACTAACAATTAAATGAGGGAAATACCGTGTCTACAGTTCCATTCGTCACCTGTGATTTACTTGATGATCATCCAGATAAAGAATTACAAGTGGTGATCCCGTCGTTGGATGGTAAATTCTTTCAAAGTTATGGTGCACGAAAAAGTTTTGGCGGTCAGGTGATGACGGTCAAATGTTTTGAAGATAACTCTCGTGTTAAAGAATTATTGGCAACCGATGGTACGGGTAAAGTATTGGTTGTGGATGGTGGTGCGTCGATGCGCTGTGCCTTGATGGGTGATATGATTGCTGAATCTGCAGTTAACAATCATTGGAATGGCGTCATTATTTACGGCTGCGTGCGTGATGTTGATGCGATTGCCGAACTTGATTTAGGTGTGCATGCTTTGGCTGCGATTCCACAAAAAAGTAACCGCAAAGGCGTGGGTGAAACAGATATTCCATTAAGTTTTGGTGGTGTAAACATTCAGTCTGGTGATTTTATTTATGCTGACAATAACGGCATTGTTGTTTCAAAAGAGCAATTGGTTGTTCTTTAAGTGGGTTTGAGTTTTTAGTCATGGAATCAGTTGGCATTGCTTACTTATATACGACGATATAAATCTGGAAAAAATACAAACTTCAGCTGAGGACTCTCGGCTGTTGTATAAAAATACGAAATAAAAGAAGAAAGGAAGAATATATGTTGTTGCATCAATTAAAAGTGGCGCAAGCGTTGCTCTCAGGCGTAGCAGAGGGCGGACGAGGTACAAATGGGACGTCTTATCCCAAACAACCTGATAAAGCCCTTAAACTGTACGAATTTGAAGGTTCTCCGTATTGCCGTCGTGTGCGTGAAGTTTTGACCACACTTAATTTGGATTATGAGGTTTACCCATGTCCCAAAGGGGCTAAAAAGTACCTTTAGAGGTACAGAAATTAGGTGGAAAACAGCAATTCCCTTTCTTGGTGGATGACAATACTGGGGATCGTTTGTACGAATCTCAGCAAATAATTCATCATCTATTTAAACATTATGGCAAAACAGGTCAGACTCCTAGGAAATATGCCAATTATCCTAAAATTCCGTATGTTGCCTATGTTGGAACCTTAATTAATGGGGCTCAAGGCGTGTGGGTGCACCGTAAAGTCATTCATCGTGATGCTCCAAGTCAACTCTTAGAACTATGGGGTTTTGAAGCGAGTCCATATACACGCATCGTACGTAGTGCATTGTCTGAAATGGAGTTGGCATATACCTTTCATAATGTGGCTAAGGAGCGTTGGCAAGATCAGGGATTAGCGGTAATGCGCCTAAAACCTGGTAAATATGTACCCCTGAAAGGCGGTAAGCGTGAACAAGTGTTAAAAATCATGGGGAACAATATTCAAGTGCCATATTTGAAAGATCCTAATACTGGTGTTGAACTTTTCGAATCTGAAAAAATTGTAAAATATCTGAAGAAGCAATATTTGAGCTAATCTCACTCAAGTTTAAGCTAAGTACAGTGTATAGTCAGACTGATGGCTATACACATATTGTAATGTTAAATGGATTTAAAATTAGAAGAAAAATGCATCATAGCTGCATCAATTGAATTAGAATAAATTGTTAAAAAATAAGAAATTTACTTAATTATAGGGATATCCTAAAAGGATTAAACTGATTAATGTAAAAGACATTTCATTTTTTCGGGGGAAGTAAATCATGTCACCACAAGAAGTCATACTACCCGTACCGGTGCTCGTCGTTGAAGATGAGGAAATTATTCAATTACGTTTACGTCAAATTTTGACAGAGCTGGGTTATAAGCGTGAAGAGCTTATCTTCACCAAAAATGTTAAAGAATCTATTCAAGCCGTAGAGACCCAACCGATATCCTTAGCCTTAGTTGACTTAGGTTTGCCTGATGGTAGTGGTATCGAAATTATTGAAAAAATACGTTCCCTCGAAAGTAATACCATGATCTTGGTTGTCTCTGCATGGAGTACACAAGAAAGCTTATTTGCCGCAATTAAAGCAGGTGCAACGGGCTATGTATTAAAAGAACGTGATGATGCTGAAGTACTTTTATCTATTCGGAGTATTTTACGTGGTGGGGCGCCGATTGACCCATTTATTGCACGAGAAATCCTTAAACAAATATCCGAAGCCGAAGCGCCAAGTCCAGAACAAACAGTCGCCGATGAAGCAGACCTGAACCTCTTGACCAGTCGTGAAAAAGAAATTTTATGTTTGGTTGCTCAAGGTTTGAGTAACCGTGAGATTGCTGAACAGCTTTTTGTTTCTCGCTATACGGTAGAAAGCCATATTAAACATATTTATCGCAAATTAGCCGTAACGAAACGAACCAAAGCCGTGAGTACAGCAAGATCTATGGGTATTCTATAATGCGTAAAGGAGGATATTTTTTCTTATTTATCCTCTGTTTAGTATGGGGGAGCTTGAGTCATGCAGAGCAAGTTTTCCCTGTAAATGATCAATGTAATGTAACTGTGAATAGCATTTCACGGGTGAAGACACCATCCAATCAAGAATTACCCAGAACTGGATGGAAAACCACGCAATTACCTGACCGTTGGAAAGAAGATAAAGACTGGGAGGGTTATCAAGGTGGTGCTTGGTATAAATTAGACTGGTCTTGGTACTGTAAAAATAATGCGCGTTTGGCAGAACCCATCGCACTATATGTTGATTACATTATTAATACGGGTTCAGTCTTTCTGAATGGCGACTTGCTGTGGACCAATAAAAATCTTCAAGAACCGGTCTCTAAAAGTTGGAATGTTGCACGCTATTGGATTTTACCGATAAGTGGAATCAAGCATGATCATAATGAAACCTTGATCTATGTTTATGGCTACTCGAGTCTAAATGCTGGCTTGGGTCCGGTGAAATTTAACAATGTCATGGCAACAATAGAGCAGGCCGAAGAAGCCACTTGGACTCGTCGAACCATATTACAATTAAATATTTTTCTTTCTGGGGTCTTGGGTCTAATTTGCTTCATTATTTGGTTGATGCGACGTCGGGATACTAGTTTTGGCTGGTTTGCGCTTTCAACGGTGTTATGGATTTTATTTCTCAGTAATGCACTGACCACTGAAACCTTTCCGTACCCAGATTCAATATTTTCCACCAAAGCCAATCTGATTTTTGCAATGCTGTACTTTCAGTGTTTTAGCATCTATATTTTGCGCTTTCTTGGGCGTAAATTTCCTCGCATTGAGCTGTCATTTACTATGTTGACTGCTGCACTGATTGGTGTGGTGTGTATCTGGCCATTCGAACAAAATGCAGATATTTCGAGCCTTATTTTCTTTTTATATTGTGCATTCTTTTTTATCACTTACCTCTATCTGTGTAAAATTAGTTTCAAAGAACGAAGAAGAGACTATATTTTATTAGCAATCTGTTTGACTGCGATAATTGTGATAGTCATAGGTGATATCACAGTCTTGGTGCTCTTTCCAAAAGAAAATTTTACACCTTTATCACCCTTTACTTCACCGATTATCACCTTATTTATAGTGGTGATCTTGGGGGCGAGACTTAATCGAAATATACAGAAGATTGAAAAATATAATGATGATTTGGCATTTGAAGTTCAGAAAGTCAGTGATGAACTATGTAGTAGCTTGAATGATAAACATCAGCTTGAACTGAGTAATGTACGCCTGCAGGAACGGATTAAATTATCACATGATCTGCATGATGGTCTGGGCGCATCCATTGTGCGCTCGATGATCTTGGTTGATCAGTGTGAAAGTAATATTCCAAATAGACAGTTCTTGTCGATGTTGAAATTATTGCGCGATGATTTAAGGCAAATTATTGATAGTGGATCATCTTTAGACAGTAAAGTGCCAAATTCACCTTTGCTCTGGATCGCACCTGTTCGACATCGCTTTAGTCAGTTGATGGATGAAGTGGAAATGAATGCCAAATGGTGTATTCCTTCGCAGTGGGCGATCAAACCAACGGCAATTCAGTGTCTGACTTTAATACGAGTGATTGAAGAAAGCCTGACCAATATTGTGAAACATAGCCAAGCAAATCATGTCAATGTCACGCTGTCACAGTTCGAAAATGGCGCATTGCTATTAACCATTGAAGATGATGGTGTCGGTTTCGATGTTGAGAGTGTTTCAAATCATGGCATGAGTATTGGGATGCGAAGTATGAAAATGCGTGTAGAACGGATAGGCGGAAATTTCAAAATTCATTCTCAGCAAGGCTGTACCATTATTCAAACAGAAATTAATTTAAAATCAGCTGCATAAAATAATATGTTGAAATAATAAAAATGATGATCAATTCGATATTAAGTCATCTAAAGCGCATTGCATTGTTCTGCTGTGTCACTTTTATAGCAGCTTGTGGTTCGCAGGATCATGCGCCTAAACCAGGTGAGTATGGGCAGATTTTGTTCCAGCATGCGGTGTTAAGTACCGAAGAAATTCAACAATTACTCAGTGAAAGTCAAAGCGATACAAATACATTAAACACTAAAAATTTTGCAGTGGATTACACGGCGACATCCAATCAAAACCCATATCGTGCAGTCTTGTTGGTCAAAGGTAGGGCAATGACCAGTGGTGAGGTATCCGTTAAATTTCAAATTGATAACTACAATGCCGCTATTCAACAAACCTCAAGCAATCTCATGCAAATGGACGCAGGTGTTGATCAGATTGAACGATTAGAAACATTAGATGCAGGACAAGATTTTAACTTTGTTATGGACGGTGCGCCTTTCTCAGTCAATGCTGCCAATGATCCAAATAGTATGACCAGTCAACTGAGTTTGTTAGAGTCAAGGAATGTGGAGTTTCAAAGTATTGAATTACAAATTTGGCAAGGCAAAGGTAGTCAATACGGCGTAATGCGTTATCTTTGGTTTATTGGATTGGTGTTATTGATTGTATGGGTTTATCGCGTCATCGTGGAGAAAAAAGCCGATCAAGTCGAAGATTTTTTAAATCGTAGAAAGCGAAAATAATGCTATTCAGCAGTATAAAAAGGGAGCATGACGCTCCCTTTTTATTGAGTTTATTCAGCTTCCGTTGGGACGAGCATCAGCACAGATTCATTTAATAGCATGGCAATATTTTCTAAGATATCAGCATCATATAAAGATTCGTCTAGCGCTAGACTTTGGCCATCGGCAATGGTTTTTAAATGCACTGCAAATTCGTCTGAGATACAGATTCCTTCGCCATTTGCCCAAAACAAAATATCACCGTCTTGCTCTGTATATAGTAAGCGTGAAGCCGGTTCTAACATGAGTTGATAGCCTTGATCTAAGGCCTCTTCAAGATCACCAGTGCCGATTTCTTCGGCTTCAGGAATATTGTCAGGATATTTAGGTTCTGACATTAAGCTCATGATTGCATCTTCAAGTACGGTTGAATTTTGCAATTGTTCAAATAACTTTTCTTTTAAATACTCAAGTTCATTTTCAGTCACTTGGCCAATCGCACTGATTTGATCACGTAAAATATCAGTTAATGGATTTTTAAGTAGGGGATTGTCTGTGAATTTGTCTGTCACTCGATCCATCATTTCAGTGACATTTGGCATGCGGAAGCCAAATGAATACGTCAGACACTCATCTTCAGCTACACCATAGTGTGATAGGCCTGGTGGCACATAAAGTAAGTCGCCGGGAGCAAGCACTTCATCAAAATGAACATCCATTTCTGGTAGTAAGCGAAGCGGTTGACCTTCGACAAATGAAGTATCTGCATCACACATCTGACCCAATTGCCAACGACGGTGACCATAGCCTTGAACAAGGAATACATCGTAAAAATCAAAATGTTGTCCGACAGAGCCACCTTTTTGTGCATACGACACCATGATGTCATCACGACGCCATTGCGGAATAAATGAAAACTGCTTCCATAGCTCGGCTAGGTCAAAAGAATAATGATCGACAGCTTGAACCAATAAAGTCCACAGTTTCGGCATTTTTTGAAAATCGGCTTTAAGTAGTGGAGAAGATTTCACTGTCCATTGGTTAGGATCACGATCTTTTTGTTTGATGAGACGTGCAGTGACGTTATCTTCTAAAGCCAATTCAAGAACGTCTTTCGGTTCAAGTATTTGGGCAATTTCAGGGAGTGCATTACGAACCAATAATGGTTTTTTTTGCCAATATTCGGCAAGGAATTGTTCAGCGCTGATGCCGCCGAGGATGTTAAGAGAATGAGCCATAGCTAAATACATACAATTTCAATGGATATATTGTCCCTTGAGATTCCTGTTTTTAGCAAGGCTCTATTTCATTAAATTATTTCGATTAACTTGAGACTATCTTAAAGGATTGTCTTTGAGATATTGCATGACTAATTTTTCAACCTCCAAATCATAGCTATTGGCAGCAGCCGTTGTCGCTGAAAATTTCATGAATTGCTCAAAATGTGCATTGGTGTCAATTTTAGTATTTTCTTTGTCCGACATTAATTTGAAATGATTCGGCATGACTTTTGCCATCATTTCAACATTTTCGGTTTGTAGTTTTAGAAGTTTTTTTACTTCAACTGTTTGTGGTTGAATGCTTTCAAATTTTTGTTTGCCTAGAGCAACCAGTTTATTGATTTGTTGTTCTGGCGTGCTACTACCACCGGTTTTGGTTTTAGTCCCTAGCTGTTGAATGATTTGCTCCTGCATTGCAGCGCCTTGTTGTTCTAATTCAGCATAGATAAATTTATATTGAACCCATTCATTGACTAAGTTTTTATTGTATTGCTGAGAGTTGGTCACAGTTTGATTCACTGTATTGGTATGACCGTTTGTCGAACAAAATAGAAGGCTAATGCTAATGAGGCTAGATGAAATTAAATTAAACGTTTTCATGTTTTCAGTTCTTGGTTGTAATAAATAAGTAAGTGACTTTTTAATCATTAGCCCATAAAGAGCTAATGATGTGTTTATTATGCTGTAACAGATAATAATTTTAAAATTATGGGACTAAAATCTTAAGCTCACGCAAAATATTGCAGAGTTTAATCATCGGCATACCCATGAGTGTGGTTTGGTCTTGCCCGATCATTTCTTCAAATAAGCTAATCCCTAAACTTTCACACTTAAAACTGCCAGCGCAGTGTAGCGGCTGTTCAACCTGAACATAACGTTCAATTTCAGGCAAGCTAAGTTTGCGAAACTTCACTTTATAGTGCTCGACAAGGGTTTGTTCAAAACCTGTTGATTTTTGTTGGACACTGAGTGCAGTACTGAAATAAACGATTTTGTCTGAATTGGCTTGAAGCTGCTTAACGGCTTTTTCATCGCAAAGCGGTTTACCAATAAAAATATCTGGTGCGCCTTCGCGCCATGCGACTTGGTCAGAACCAATCACAATTGCGTCTGGGTGTTGGTTTGCAATCGCAGAAGCTTTTTCAAATGCCAGTCGCTTTGCTAACTCATCGGCGTGGTTTTCACCGCGAGGTGTTTCGTCTATATCTGGTACGATTGAGTGGTAATCAATCCGTAAACGGTCCATCAGGTCTTTACGGGTTTGGCTGCTAGAAGCCAAAATGATTTTGGGAGTACTCATTACACTGCATATTCCATAAGTACATCAAGCGGCACATAAGACAGCGCCGCTTGGTGACACGCTTGTATTTTAATAGGTGGGGCAAATCCTTCTTGATACGCTTCCACCCAGCGAGTCACACAGATACACCAGAAGTCACCAGGTTGTAGTCCTGGAAAACCAACTTCGGGTAAGGGTGTGATTAGGTCATTGCCAACTTTTTGGGAAAAGTTTAAAAATTCAGATGTCATTTGTGCACACATCGTATGCTGACCAAGGTCTGTTGTTGCTGTATGGCAAAAGCCATTTCTAAAATATCCGGTAATCGGATCAAAACAACAGCTTGCCAAGGGTTCGCCTAAAACATTTAAACGATTAATATTTGGGTCTGGATGAATCGACATAAGCGCTGAATCTTTATAAGGCTTTTCGCTATCATAACAAAACTTTGGCTCTACATAGCTTTTCTGCAAAAGAAGCTAACGTTTTTCTGCATAATCATTTAAAATCGTCGCGTTTTGATATCAATAAAAGAGAGTAATGCATGAACTTTCAGCGTATGACTGACCTAGATTTGGCGGGTAAACGTGTTCTGATCCGTGAAGATCTTAACGTACCAGTTAAAAATGGCGTGATTACAAGCGATGCACGGTTACGTGCGGCGTTGCCAACAATTAAAGCAGCTGTAGAAAAAGGTGCTGCTGTAATGGTGTATTCACACTTAGGTCGTCCTGTTGAAGGTGAGCCTAAAGCAGAACAGTCTCTAGCACCTGTAGCCGCTTATTTAACAGAAGCTTTGGGTCAAGACGTTCAACTGATCACTGACTATTTGGATGGTGTTGACGTTGCGCCAGGTCAAGTGGTTTTACTTGAAAACTGCCGTTTCAACGTAGGTGAAAAGAAAAACAATCCTGAATTATCTGCTAAATATGCAGCACTTTGTGATGTCTACGTTATGGATGCATTTGGTACGGCTCACCGTGCAGAAGCATCGACTGAAGGCGTAGCACGTTGTGCAAAAGTGGCTGCTGCAGGTCCTTTACTTGCTGCTGAGCTTGATGCGCTAGGTCGTGCACTTAAAACTCCTGCAAAACCAATGGTTGCGATTGTTGCAGGCTCAAAAGTTTCTACTAAATTAGATGTATTAACTTCACTATCTGACATCTGTGATCAATTGATCGTGGGTGGCGGTATTGCCAATACATTCTTAGCTGCTGCGGGCTTTAATGTTGGTAAATCACTTTGTGAAAATGACCTGATCGACACAGCAAAAGCCATTGCTGCAAAAGTATCTGTACCACTCCCAACAGATGTTGTTGTTGCTGATGCTGCTGAAATTGATTTTGCAGACTTCCTCGGCTCATTAGCTGCTGCTAAAGCTGTCGTGAAAAAAGTTGAAGATGTAACAGACAACGACATGATTTTGGATGTGGGCCCTGAAACTGCAAAAGCATTTGCAGAAATCTTGAAAACTTCAAAAACTATTCTATGGAATGGTCCAGTAGGTGTGTTTGAAGTTGATCAATTCGGCGAAGGCACCAAAGCATTGTCTTTAGCGATTGCAGAATCTGAAGGCTTCTCGATCGCGGGTGGTGGTGACACGCTTGCTGCAATTGATAAATATGAAGTTGCAGACAATATTGGTTACATCTCGACTGGTGGTGGTGCTTTCCTTGAATTCGTTGAAGGTAAAACTCTTCCTGCTGTAGCAGCGCTTATCGAACGTGCTTAATGAAGCATTATCAATAAGATAATACAGTATTAAAAAAGGTTGGCTTCGGTCAGCCTTTTTTTATGGTCTATTCATTTTGCCGTCATCAAAGTGCAATATTTCTGCAATAAAATTCATCGCAACACCTAATTCGCAGTAGTAGGAAACAACGATGAACTTAAAACTTGCACTTGCTGTACTTTTAATCGCACCATTAACTTTGACAGCTTGTGCTAAAAAAGAGTCTGCACCAACGGAATCAGAAGCATCTGCTGTTGCCGTAGATAATGCTCAAACAACGCCAGAACAACAAAAAGCCATTGATGAACTTGATAAGCCAGTATTGGATGAAAAGAACCAAGATGTTCCTGCTGAAATTGCAAATGCACCTGCAGACGAAGCAACAGCTGACGCTGAAACAGCCGCTTCAGCAGCAGCAGCTCACTAAGATTGTTGTCTTTATTTAAAAAGTCCCTGCAAATGCAGGGATTTTTTTTTAAATAGTGTTATTTGTTGCTGAATTGAAATGATTGAGCATGTAGAATATGCGGCATTACCTGGGAGGATATTATGGCTCTTATTTCATTGCGCCAGCTCTTGGATCACGCCGGCGAACATGCTTACGGCGTACCAGCATTCAACGTAAACAACTTAGAACAAATGCGTGCAATTATGCTTGCAGCAGATGCAACAAATTCACCTGTAATCGTACAAGCATCTGCAGGTGCACGTAAGTATGCAGGCGCTCCGTTCTTGCGTCATTTGATTTTGGCAGCAATCGAAGAATGGCCACATATTCCTGTGGTTATGCACCAAGACCATGGTACTAGCCCTGATGTATGTCAACGTTCTATTCAACTTGGCTTCTCATCAGTGATGATGGACGGTTCTTTAGGTGAAGACGGTAAAACGCCAACTTCATACGAATACAACGTAGACGTGACTCGTCGTACTGTTCAAATGGCACATGCGTGTGGCGTTTCAGTAGAAGGCGAAATCGGTTGTTTAGGTAGCCTTGAAACTGGTATGGCTGGTGAAGAAGATGGTGTAGGCGCTGAAGGCGTACTTGATCATTCTCAGCTTTTAACTTCAGTTGAAGAAGCGCGTTCATTTGTAGCTGATACCAATGTTGACGCACTTGCAATTGCAGTGGGTACTTCACACGGTGCGTACAAATTTACTCGCCCACCTACAGGTGACATCTTAGCGATTGACCGTATTAAAGAAATTCATGCTGCGTTACCAAATACGCATCTTGTAATGCACGGTTCAAGCTCTGTGCCACAAGAATGGTTAGCTGTAATTAATGAATTCGGTGGTAACATCGGCGAAACTTATGGTGTTCCAGTAGACCAACTTGTAGACGCAATCAAACACGGTGTTCGTAAAATTAACATCGATACTGACTTACGTCTTGCATCTACAGGTGCTATGCGCCGTATGATGGCTGAAAAACCAGCTGAATTTGACCCACGTAAATTCTTCTCTGCAACTGTTGATGCAATGAAACAAATTTGTATCGATCGTTATGAAGCTTTTGGTACAGCGGGTAATGCTGACAAGATTCGTCCAATTTCTTTAGAGAAAATGGTGAGTCACTATAAATAATTTGTCTTGAGATAGATTATTTTTGAGGAAAAGCCCACAATTAAGTGGGCTTTTCTTTGATTTGAACTTAGAAAAATTGCTTTAAATACAACTCAAGAATAAGAGCGTGTCATGGAATTGATCTTTGCTGCCGCGATTTGCAGTGTTCTCGTTTCAGTAATTCTAAAACTATGTCGTGATCGGGGTTTTAACCCTGCACAAATGATCACATGGAATTATGCATCAGCGAGTATTTTATGTTTTCTATGGTTTAAGCCGGATCTAGCGCATATTTCGATTAATAAAACGCCGTGGGTTTTAATTGCGGCTTTGGGTGTATTACTGCCGACGATTTTTTATTGCTTAGCACGCTCACTGCAAACAGCGGGTATTTTAAAAACCGAATTGGCTCAGCGTTTGTCTGTTGTGCTTTCTCTTAGCGCAGCATATTTTATTTTTAGCGAATATTTTAATGCCATTAAGCTCCTTGGTATTGCACTTGGTGTACTTGCGGTATTACTGATTTTATTTTCACAGCGTAAGGGAAACATTGATGGAAAGCAGGGGATTTTATTTTTATTAAGCGTTTGGGCAGGCTATGCACTGATTGATGTGTTATTAAAATTTGCCTCAGGTTTGGGCATGCAGTTTGCAGTGACTTTAAATCTGGTGTTTATTTGTGCATTTTTACTTTCGAGTATTTATAACATCGTACAGCACGGCAGTTTGGGGCAGACCAAAAATATCCTCGCTGGATTGGGCTTAGGTCTCTTAAACTTTGCCAATATTGCACTGTATGTGAAAGCCCACATGTTGCTTAAAGACACACCTGCAATCGTCTTTGCTGGCATGAATATTTTGGTTGTAGTTTTAGGTGTGGTTGCGGGCCTTATCATCTTTAAAGAAAAATTGAGAGTCGCAACCGTATTTGGTTTGATTGCAGGGATCATGAGTGTGGTTTGCTTAGCATATGCCATGTCTGTCTAAGATAAGTTTTAGCAAAAACGATCGGGTGTTGTAGCAAATCATCCCACTCAGCCACGCCCATGAGCAGTCCTTGATCTCGACATGTCGGACACTCAGGGCAGTGATGATCAGTATATTGATAAGTATGCAGATACATTTGATGGCAATGACCGCATTCAAACTTCATCGGCATTTGTAGTAAATATGACATGTCCCACCTCTGCTTGATTTGTTGTTTTGATTCAAATTATTCAGCAAAGTTCAGACCAATTTATAAATTTTCTATTTTCACATTGTTGCTAAATATGTCGTTATAAAAAAGCTCTCGATTTGAGGGCTTTTAGTTTTAGATGCTTAGTTAACGCGTAAGTTGTTGAAACCGTTGTAAGGTATTTTCAAAATAACATTTACCCACAGCAACAGGGTGCTTCAGAAAATCTTGAGTTTCAATGGTGCCTTGTAATTGACCCGGTTGTTTACAATTTGGGCAGTTTGGATAGCTATGGAGCATATCGCCCGCATATTTTTGTAAATAAACCGTATTGCACGCTTCGCAATGAAATTTCATGGGTAATTTTATAGCTGTAGGCATAGGGAGAGACCTGAGTATATTTTGAGCAGAATATACTCGATAATTGTTTAAATAATAAGTCCCGAAATGACAAAAAAGAGGCAAAATTGCCCCTTTCGTCGGTTTTATGGAAAGCTTAGAGGTGTGTAAAAATTTCTTCAGCATTCAGACGTGATTTAGGTAATTTCGCATTGAAATCATTTTCGCTACGATAGCCTAAAGTCATCAGTACAGAAGGAATCAAGTTTTGTTCAACTAAGCCCAATTCTTCAGTGATGATCGCTTCGTCAAATCCACCAATCGGTGTTGCATCCACACCTTCAATGCCTGCTGCCAAAAGCATTTGACCTAAAGCAATAAATGTTTGGTTTTCAGCCCAACGTTGAATATCACCTTTTTCATTACGATAATAATCGACATAACCTGTACGGCTGTCTTTTTGACCTTGTTTGGCTTTGTCATCTTTAAAGCGACCACTACGATCATCCTGACTTAAAAGATTATCTAAATGCTCTGTGGTGATGTCTGCTTTGGTACAGAATAAAATCGTATGTGATGAATCTAAAACTTTTGGGGCATTGTAGGCATATTTACCCACTAAGGCTTTAGCAATGCGTTGTTTGGCTGCATTATTATCTGCAATAAAAAAATGCCAAGGCTGAATATTAATAGAAGATGGTGCTAAACGGAGTATTTGTAATAAACGCTCAAATTGTTCCTGCGGAATTTTTTTAGCAGGATCATAAGCTTTCGTGGTATAGCGTTGTTTTGATACGTTTAACAGATCCATCGAATATCTCCAGATATAGTTTGCTGTAGTTTAGCGGATAAACGGCCGAATGGTCTAAGGAGAAAATTTTCCAAAGATAGATCTTAGTCGTATATGCTGTACACATTGGCTAAAAATTAACAGATTTAAGCTGTATGAAGTGCGAATTAGAGTTATATAAAATCATAAGATAGATAAATGCTATTGGTAGTTTTTGCCAAAAGGCGTTTAATCAATTGTAGTTAATCATAGTTTAAGCATGAGACAGCAGCGATGGATTACACCAATCATTTCAAGAAAAAATTAAAAACCGAACAGCAGATTGGTTTGTGGGTCGGTTTAGCCGATGCTTATGGGACTGAAATAGCTGCAAATGCAGGTTATGACTGGTTGCTAATTGATGGTGAGCATGCGCCAAGTGACTTGCGGACGACATTGTCGCAATTGCAAAGTATTGCAGCATATCCTTCGCAAGCCGTAGTTCGACCTCCAATTGGGAGTGTGCAACTGATTAAACAACTCTTGGATATCGGTGCGCAAACCTTGCTGATACCTATGGTCGAAACTGTTGAACAAGCTCAACTTATGGTTAAGGCAGTACGTTATCCACCTGAAGGTATTCGAGGCGTTGGTGCAGCTTTAGCTCGTGCAACACGTTGGAACAGTATCCCTGACTACTATGCAACGGCACATGAAAATATCTGTTTACTGATTCAGATTGAGTCGGTTGAAGGGATTAAAAACTTAGATGAAATACTGAAAATTGATGGCATCGATGGGGTGTTTATTGGTGCAGTGGATTTGTCGGCGACCATGGGTTATCAAGGGAATCCGAACCATCCTGAAGTACAAAAAACCGTGATTGATGCGATTCAGCGCATACGTAAGGCGGGTAAAGCCGCAGGTATTTTGTCGACACAACATGATGTGACTCAGAAATATATCGAGTTAGGCACAGAATTTGTTGCCGTGGGTGTCGATACCAGTGTGCTCATGAATTCGTTACGAGAGCTTTTATCGAAGTATAAAACCGATACCCAAGTAATGAAAACAGAAGGTGGTTACTAAGTGGTACAGCCTTGGTTATATTATTTACTGTGTGGGTAATTAATTTACTCGTTGGTTAAAAAAATTAATTCAATAATTTTAGCAAAAGTAGTGGCTTAGAGTATATATAAGCCCTACTTTTGCTAATCAAAGCGCAATATTGTATACTTCTGCTTAACTCGAAGCGAATAATGTTCCTGCTTATCTTTTTTTATTTAGCTGATTGTGATTTATCTGTATTCAAGCTTCTGACTTGAATCATATCTTTGTAACTACAGAATTATTATTCCAAACCCGATTGATTAATCTCTTTGTTCTGTCACAAAAAGCTCACATGTTGAGTAAATCTTTTGAATATTTTAAATACTTGGCAAACTGCCAAAGCCGTAAATGGCGACGAAATTAATGTAAAACTGGTGCCTTTGAAACGTCAACAAAATACCAATGCTGGTTTAATTTGGGTTGATGTTGGGCAAATGATTGAATTAGAAACAGGCGAGACCTTTAACCTGAATCTAGATGGAAAAAGCTTCTATACTGGCCCAAACCAGCTATATCGCTTAGCCTAAAAGCAAAAAACAGCAGATCATCTGCTGTTTTTTTTTTGCTTAATTAAAAGTCTACGTTTGCATGGTCTGGATACGTACATTAATCAGATATGATGGTAAGTTTTTCTAAAGTCTAACGATTAGAAAGCTATGGACTAGTAAGACCAAATTTTTAATTTTAAATCACTCACAGATGGGTTTTCACCAATCTCTAATATTTGAGCTTGTTCTGTACGCCAGTCCCCTAAAACGATACGAGGTTTGCCATGCACATCGTGTATTTGGGGGCGGTGGGTATGTCCATGAATCAGTAGATCGGCATGCTCTAAAGCTTTTTCTACAGCTTCGGCATTTACATCCATAATGTCATAGGATTTAACTTGCTTGGTTTCTGTACTTTTTTTGCGGAAGCCATTGGCGATTTTTTGTCGAATGCTAAGCGGTAAGCTCTTTAAGAAACCTAAAAGCAAAGGATTACGAATCACTTTACGAAACTTTTGGTAAGACACATCATCGGTGCAAAGTAAATCGCCATGTTCGAGGCGAATTTTATAGTTGCCAATGTGGAGATAATCAACGTCTTGTAATAATTGACCGTGAAATTTATTTAAAAACTTTTGACCCAATGCAAAGTCACGATTACCCACTTGGAAATAAATTTGATTTCCCAAAGCAGTAAAATCTTTTAGCACTGCAATGATTTCATCTAACCAAGGGGCAGTGAAGTCATCACCAATCCAAGCATTAAACCAATCACCTAAAATATACAGCTGGGTATTTTGAGTTTTGTATTGTTCTAACAAAGCTAAAAACCCCCGAACGAGTCGAGGGTGTTCAGGTGACAAATGTAAATCAGCGATAAACAGATAGGTCACGAATCTTTTCCTTTGAATCTCCCTAAATCCCTCTTTAAAAAAGAGGGACTTTTCCTCCCTTTTATAAAGGGAGGTTAGGAGGGATTCTTATTCAGAAATGATTTTAGCTGATTCGATTACAACGTTCTCTAGAGGAACGTCAGCGTGGTAACCACGGTTACCAGTGCGAACGCTTTTGATTGCGTCAACAACGTCAAGACCTTCAGTTACTTTACCGAATACTGCATAGCCCCAACCTTGCGCTGTTTTACCAGTGTGGTTAAGGAAAGAGTTGTTTTTCACGTTAATGAAGAATTGAGCTGAAGCAGAGTGAGGTGCTTGAGTACGTGCCATAGCGATCGTACCAACATCATTGCTTAAACCGTTGTCAGCTTCGTTTTCAATAGAATCACGAGTTGTTTTTTCTTTGAAGTTTTCATCCATGCCGCCGCCTTGGATCATGAAACCATCAATAACACGGTGGAAAATCACGCCGTCATAGAAACCATCGCGAACATACTGTAAGAAGTTTTCAGCAGTTTTAGGTGCTTTTTCAGTGTTAAGCTCAAGAACAATACGACCTTTATTGGTGTTTAATTCGACTTGAGGAAAACTCATTGTGTAATCTCCTGTACATGGACATGAAAGCCATGGGTTTTTTGGTTGTGAGAAGCATAAGCAAACTGTAAACTACAAGGCAAGTAAAAACGTTACTTTCTTTGTTAAAAATGAAGAAAAGCGTTTTAATTATCCTAATTTTATCTTTATAGAAGTGATTTTATTACCATGAAGCCAAACGATGTTGTTTCATCCCTGCCTAACAATCCGACAACCAAGAACAATGCCCCTGTCGAAGCTGCGCAGCAGGAACAACAGCCAGGCTTAGATTTTGTACGTCAGGTCATTACCGATGATTTATCTGCAGGTCGTACAGAACAAGTTGTAACACGTTTTCCACCAGAGCCAAATGGCTACCTACATATTGGTCATGTAAAAGCTATTTGTCTGAACTTTGGTATTGCTCAAGAATTCGCGGGTCTATGTAACCTCCGTTTTGACGATACAAACCCAGATGCCGAAGAACAAGAGTATGTAGACGGTATTGCCAATGACGTGAAATGGCTAGGTTTTGAGTGGAACGGCGAGCCACGTTATGCATCGAGCTATTTTGATCAGCTTTACACTTGGGCAGTCCAATTGATTGAACAAGGTGATGCCTATGTGGATTTGCAAAGCCCTGAAGAAATCAAACTAAACCGTGGTAATTTTGTGGAGCCGGGTAAAAACTCGCCACAACGTGATGCTAGCGTAGAAGAAAACTTAGCGCGTTTTGAACAAATGCGTAATGGTGAGTTAGGAGAAGGTCAGGCAGTACTACGTGCCAAAATTGATATGACTTCACCTAACATCCATATGCGTGATCCTATTTTGTATCGTATTTTGCATTCTGAACATCACCAAACTGGTGATAAATGGAAAATGTACCCAATGTACGATTATGCGCATCCATTATCAGATGCCATTGAAGGAGTTACGCATTCACTGTGTACACTAGAGTTTGTTGATCATCGTCCATTCTATGACTGGGTTGTAGAGAAAGTTAAATCACCATCTGTACCACGTCAGTACGAATCAAGCCGCCTAAATGTAGATTACACCATTACCTCTAAACGTAAATTACGTAAATTGGTTGAAGGTGGATTTGTGAATGGTTGGGATGACCCACGTATGCCGACCGTTGTGGGTATGCGCCGTCGCGGCTTTACTCCAGAAGGTCTACGTGACTTCTGCAAACGTGTAGGTGTAACGAAAGTTGATGGCAGTATCGTAGATGTTGCAATGCTTGAATACTGCATCCGTCAGTCTTTAGAAAATACTGCTTCGCGTGGCATGGCTGTGTTGAATCCACTCAAAGTGACTTTAACTAACTTGCCTGAAGCGATGGATTTGGTGCATGCACGTCATCCAAACGTAGACATGGGTGACCGTATCATTCCGTTAACTCAAGACATTTACATTGATCGTAAAGACTTTGAAGAAGTTGCACCTAAAGGCTTTAAACGTCTGATTCCGGGCGGTGAAGTGCGTTTACGTCATGCGTATGTGATTAAGTGCGATGAAGTGATTAAAGACGAGAACGGTGAAGTGGTTGAATTGAAATGTTCAATTGACCCTGAAACTTTAGGTAAAAACCCCGAAGGCCGTAAGGTGAAGGGCGTTGTACATTGGGTTTCTGCAAGCAAAGGTATTGCTGCGGAAGTTCGTATCTACGACCGTTTATTTACTGAGTCAGACCCTGAAGTGGGTGATGACTTCCTTGCTAACTTAAACCCTGAATCGCTGAAAGTGGTTCAAGCGGTGATTGAGCCTGCATTGGCAGAAGTTAAACCTGAAGACCGTTTCCAATTTGAACGTGAGGGTTACTTTGTTGCAGATCAGTTTGATCATACAGCAGAAAAACCGGTGTTTAACCGCATCCTAGATTTGAAAGACAGTTTCAAACCGGGTAAATAAAATCTTAGATTTTTAAAGGGATTCATCTTTGAATCCTATATAGATTAAGATCAAGTAGGTTAAAATTAAGCTCAACTTCGGTTGGGCTTTTTTCATGGTTGAGATGGTTCATTAAGGCAGTACAGAGGGAAAATAAGTGATCATTCGAAATAAAAATAATAGCTTTAAACTTTTATTTGCATGGCATGGCACGATACTCCCAAAAGTTATGCCTGCTTTAGCCGTCGTGGTGAGTTTGTCGGCGATTTTGGTGTATCTAAGTGCTGCGCACTACCTGAATACCCCCGAAGTTCCTGCCATCGGATTTACCATCTTTGGGGTGATACTGTCGATTTTTTTGAGCTTTCGAAATACTGCCTGTTATGACCGTTGGTGGGAAGGTCGCAAGCTTTGGGGCTCATTGATTGCCAATACACGCCACATGATTCGTGATAGCCATGTCCTTGAAGATGAGCAAAGAACCGTGTTGATTTACCGCATCATGCTGTTTTGCAATTTGTTACGTGATCGCTTACGCCATGAATCACAAGATATTGCACATTTTAAAGATGGTGCAGCTTTGACGGATCAGCAATGGCAGCAATGTCGAGACAATATCAATGCGCCACAGTATTTACTTGAAATTATTCAAAAAGATTTAGTCAAAACTTATAAACAAGGTCAGATTACAGATATTATTTACAGCACGCTTACACGTCATACTGTAGCAATGGGTGATATCCATGCAGGCTGTGACCGTATTATGACCACGCCACTACCATTTTCCTATTCGGTGCTTTTACATCGCGCGGTGTATTCATTTTGTCTGATTTTGCCGTTTAGCCTAGAGGCCAGTTTAGGGATTTGGACACCTGTTATTGTGGCTTTGATTGCATATTTATTTTTAGGTTTGGATGCGTTAAGTGCAGAGCTAGAAGAGCCTTTTGGCTTGCAGGAAAATGATTTACCGCTGGACTCGATTGTACGCAATATTGAGCGTGAAATGTTTAGCAGCCTAGAAGTTGAACTTCCGCCGCTGATTAAGACATTTAACAGTAACCTAAGATAAGTTCTTGGCCTAATTTTTAGATAAATTGGGCGATACGTACCAAGCATACTGATGCTGAAAAAAATCGTCCAAGTGTTGCATAAAGGCCTGTACTTTAGGCGGCACAAAATGTCGATGCGGAATTACCACATAGATTGCTGTGCTTTGAACAGGGATTGCAGGTAGAACTTGGATGAGTCGGCCAGATTGTAGATCGTCCTCCACATGCCAGATGGAGTGGTTCGAAATGCCTAAACCTGCAAGTGCTGCTTGGCGTACGCCTTCACCTGAGTTGATATGAAATTGCCCTGAAACAGGTATTTTTATGCTGTGTTGATCTTGGAAAAATGTCCAATGCTGCGAAACGCCTTTAGGGTATTTCTGCAAAATGCATTGGTGCATGGAGAGCTCTTCTAGGGAGTGAGGTTCGCCATGTTGTTCGATATAGCTAGGCGAGGCACACAAAATACGACGGTTTAAGCTGAGCGGTTTAGCAATCAGTGATGAGTCTTCTAACTGTCCAATACGTATCGCAACGTCGATACCTGCAGAGACCAAATCTAAATTTTGATCGGTCTGTTCAATATCCAAAGTCAATGTTGGATGCAACTTAGCAAAGGCTGCAAATACTGGCCCTAAGATACGATTACCAAAAACTTCTGAACATGTAATTTTTAATACCCCACTAAGTTGTTGTGGTTCAGGTTGAAATTGGCCGTAAGCGTCCGCTGAACCCCATGCCTATTTTTTAATTCGATTTAGGTTTCCAGCGGTGTGGTAGCAATTCTTCAATCTGAGTCACTTTATGTGTCGGCAACCTTTTCAGCACATCACTTAAATAGGCATAGGGATCCAGCCCATTCAGCTTTGCTGACTGGATTAATGTCATAATATTGGCTGCTCGCTGAC
>NZ_VOZH01000024.1:0-58576 GCF_013419875.1 Acinetobacter sp. YH12049
TGTTCCACTTTAGATATTTGTTTAAGATGAGATGTAACTCATTGAAATGTGTCATCATATTCGTCGTCAGAAAACAAGTATTATGCCATTATTTCAATGAGTTATCTTTTTTTGTCGTGTACAAAGAAATTTGTAGAAATTTTTTCAGGCGCTTTAAGCCAGATCAAAGAGAGCGATCAATCTCTACATGTCGTGGATTTTGGTTCAGGTAAAGGCTATCTGACTTTTGCATTATATGATTATTTAGCAAAACACCAGCAAGTGCCTAAAGTGACAGGGGTTGAGCTAAATCCGAAAATGGTGGAATTTTGCCAAAGCGTTGCGCAGCAGTCGAATTTCAGCCAACTGGATTTTTTCCAAGGCGATGTTCGTACATATGCGCCTGAGCGCTTAGATGTCATGATTGCACTGCACGCCTGTGATGTGGCAACGGACTTTGCGATTCATACCGGTATTCGATTAAATGCGCAAATGATCATGTGTGCGCCGTGTTGTCATAAAGAACTGCGTCCGCAATTGAAAGCGCCGCAAGTACTTGCACCGATGTTGCAATTTGGTATTCATGCAGGCCAGCAAGCAGAGATGCTTACTGACACGATTCGTGCACTTTTATTAAAAGCATATGGTTATGAAACCAAAGTCTTTGAATTTGTGGCACTTGAACATACCAGTAAAAATAAAATGATCTTGGCAACCAAACGTGCAGACTATGTCGAACCTGATCAAGCGGTATTGGCACAGATTCAAGCTTTAAAAGACATGTATGGCATTCAAAAGCATTCGTTAGAATTATTGTTGAATGATCAATGGGACCAGCAAGATATTGGCTGTAAATGCTAAAGGATGAAGGGATGCAGCAGTTAAATATTCAATTCGGACCGTGGGAGCAACTGGCATCTGCAGCTCGACCGATACGTGAACAGGTCTTTATTTTAGAACAGCAGATATCGCCCGCGGATGAGTGGGATGCAGAAGATGCGATTTCACTGCATTTTATTGTTCATGATGGGATAAAAGCTGTTGCAACTGCTCGTTTGTTGAAAAATAACAGTATCGGCCGTGTTGCTGTTTTAAAGGCTCATCGCGGTCAGGGGATTGGTAAAATCTTGATGCAAGCCATCATTCAACAAGCGACATTAGAGCAACGTGAATATTTAAAACTATCTTCACAAGTGCATGCTATCCCTTTTTAGGCAGCGTTGGGTTTTGTTGTTGAAGGTGATGAATATTTAGATTGTGGTATTCCGCATCAAGATATGTATATGGCTTTGGCTTAAATACTTAAAATTGGACAGCTATAAATAAAAAACGCTTAATATTTTAAGCGTTTTTTATTTGCATAGATTGGGTCAAAGCTTAGTGACCATGATCATTCGATGCAGTAGGTTCAGGGCTCATGTCATCCATATGTGCATGTTGTTCTTCGGTCATATGCATGTCTGCTGCAGTCGGTGCAGATGCTTCACGAGCTGCTTGATCAGCTTGCGCCTTTTTCAACGCTTCTTCTGACATCACAGGGGCATTTTTAAATGCATGCTGTTGAGTATTGTCTTTTTTCTGTTGGCTCGGCATATAGTCTGGTTCATTGGTCACAGCAAGCCAGAAAATACCCATGAATAGCGCACCTAAAATACAGAAGATAATCAGTGCTTTCCAGCCCCATGGTGATTTTTCAGGAGAAGTATGATCTGTCATAACAAGCTACTCAATCGGATAAAAAGAAATCAAAAAACTTGTTACTTTATAACATAAAACTGATGAGAGTTCGCGTAAATTCTAGGCTTGTTTGCAAACACGCGACTGAGAAGGAAAATAAAAAGGAGCCGAAGCTCCTTTTGATGTGATTGAACAGCAAAATTTGCATGCTCAAAATGAATAATTAAATCTGCTCAGCTTTCGCCACTTTGTCTTTCAGCAATTGCGGTGCTTTGAAGCGTTCGCCATATTTTGCTTCTAGTGTATTGGCACGAAGTAACGCTTTTTCCAAACCATATTGATTTAAAAATTGAAGTGCACCACCTGTCCAAGGGGCAAAACCAATCCCGAAGATTGAACCGACATTACCATCTACTGTTGATTCAAGTACGCCTTCTTCTAGGCAGCGCAGCGTATCGAGCGACTGTACAAATAGGAAGCGGTCAATCATTTCCTGTTCAGAAATAGCATTATCTTTCTGCCATTTACTCAAGCCTTCCCAGAGGTGCTTTTTACCGCCTTCAGGATATTCATAAAAACCTGCACCCGCAGCTTTACCTTTACGGCCAAACTCATGAATCATCGTTTGAATAACGTCATCCGCACCTGAACGTGGTAGGTCTTTGCCTTCGGCTTGCAAGGCTTTACGTGTCTCGGCCGCAACATGCTCAGACAGCGTTAAAGACACTTCATCTTGAATCGCCAATGGGCCTACAGGCATGCCGGCTTTTAGTGCAGCCATTTCAATGCGGGCAGGGTGTACGCCTTCAGACAGCAGACGTAAACCTTCTTGCACAAAGGTGCCAAAGACACGGCTGGTAAAGAAGCCACGGTTGTCATTCACTACAATTGGCGTTTTGCCAATTTGCTGCACAAAGTCAAAGGCTTTAGCCAAAGTTTCAGCCGAAGTGTTTTTACCTTTAATAATTTCCACTAATTGCATTTTGTCGACAGGACTAAAGAAATGTAGACCGATAAATTTAGCTTGATCTTGAGATGCATTGGCCAAGCCTGAAATCGGCAAGGTTGAGGTGTTGGATGCAAAAATACCGCCATCTGCCAAATAGGCTTCTGCTTCTTGTGTCACTTTGGCTTTGAGTTCGACATTTTCAAATACCGCTTCAATGATCAAGTCGCAGCCTTGTAAGTCGGCAGCATCTGCAGTGGCATGAATCAGTCCTAAAACTTGATCACGTTTTTCTGCACTTAAACGGCCTTGAGATACTTTTTTATCTAGCAGTTTTTGGCTATAGGCTTTGCCTTTTTCAGCAGCTTCAACAGAAACATCTTTGAGTACAACTGCAATGCCTTTTGATGCTGTGGCATAAGCGATGCCTGCACCCATCATGCCTGCACCTAAAATACCAACTTTGGTGGCTTGCCATTTCGCGACGTCTTTTGGACGGCTTGCACCAGACTTAATAGCGTTGAGACCATGCCAGAAGGTGCCGATCATATTTTTAGAAATTTGACCGGTTGCAAGGTAAGTAAAGTAACGTGATTCAATCGTGAGCGCCGTATCAACATCGACCTGAGCGCCTTCAACAGCAGCCGACATAATGGCTTCAGGCGCAGGGTAACAGCCCTTGGTTTTGTCACGCAGCATAGCGGGGGCAATGGCGAGCATTTGCGCCACAGCAGGAGTCGATGGCGTACCGCCCGGAATTTTATAGCCTTTTACATCAAAGGGCTGCTGTGATTTTGGATTGGCTTTGACCCACGCAATGGCTTTGTCCATCAATTCTTCAAGGCTATCTGCAGTGTCTTGAATCAGCCCTAATGATTTGGCTTTTTCGACACCAATTTGTTTGCCTTCCATTAAGAGTGGAAATGCATTTTGCAGACCCAATAAACGTACCATACGGACGATACCGCCACCGCCCGGCAGTAAGCCTAAGGTCACTTCAGGCAAGCCAAATTTAGCCTTAGCATCATTAAGCGCAATACGATAATGACAGCCGAGTGCTAACTCCCAGCCACCGCCAAGCGCTGTGCCATTTAAAGCTGCCACAACTGGAATGCCACGGGTTTCGATATAACGCAGTTTAGCTTTCATCTCTTCAATCATATTGAAGAATTCAGTCGCATGTTCAGGTGTGGCTTGAATCAGTTCGTCTAAATCACCGCCTGCAAAGAAGGTTTTTTTGTTCGAGCGGAAAATAATCCCTGCAATATTTTCATCTGCTTGCAGTTTGTCTACCGTTTCAGCCAGTGCAGCACGGAAGTCTGCATTCATGGTGTTGGCAGATTGGTTTGGAGAATCTAAAGTTAAAATGACGATATTGTCGGCATTTTTTTCAAATTGAATTGCGCTCATTTTAGTCTCCTTATACCAACTCAATAATCGTTGCGATGCCCATACCGCCACCGACACACAAGGTTGCTAAACCGCGTTTTTTACCTTGGCGTTCTAGTTCATCCATCAGGGTGCCTAAAATCATGGCGCCTGTTGCACCCAGCGGATGTCCTAATGCAATTGCACCGCCATTCACATTGACTTTGGTAGGATCAACCTTGAGTTCGGTAATAAAACGCATCACGACTGCTGCAAAAGCTTCGTTCACTTCAAATAGGTCAATATCATCAATGGTTAAGCCAGCTTTGGCTAAGGCTTTACGTGCAGCAGGTGCAGGACCTGTCAGCATAATGGTCGGGTCTGCGCCCACTAATGCAGTTGCGAGCACTTTGGCACGTGGCTTTAGGCCTTGTTCTTTTACGGCTTTTTCAGAGGCAAGCAACACCACTGCAGCGCCATCGACAATGCCCGATGAATTGCCTGCATGGTGTACATGGTTAACAGCACCCACTTCAGGATATTTTTGTAAGGCGATGGCATCAAAGCCCATTTGCCCCATCATGGCAAAACTTGGATTGAGCTTGCCTAAGCCTTCTGCTGTGGTCGTTGGTTTAATAAATTCATCTTTGGCTAAAATAGTCACGCCTGCTTTGTCTTTAACAGGAACGACAGATTGGTCAAAATAACCATTGGCTTGAGCTGCGGCTGCTTTTTGCTGAGAGTTGGCTGCAAAGGCATCCACATCTGCTCGGCTATAACCGTCAATGGTGGCAATTAAATCTGCCCCAATGCCTTGTGGTATAAAATCACAGGCCATATTGGTTTCAGGGTCGAGCGCCCAAGGGCCGCCATCTGAGCCCATTGGCACACGAGACATCGACTCAACACCGCCAGCCACCACAAGGTCTTCCCAGCCAGAGCGGACCTTTTGCGCAGCCATATTGACTGCTTCTAAACCTGAGGCGCAAAAACGGTTGATCTGAACACCTGCCACATCATTGTCCCAACCTGCTGCAATGGCTGCGGTTTTGGCAATGTCCGCACCTTGGTCACCAATGGGGGTCACGCAGCCCAGTACAATGTCGTCTACTGCAGCGGTGTCAAATTGATGGCGGTTTTGCAATTCGTTCAATAAACCGGTCAGTAGGCTGATGGGTTTAACGGCATGCAGTGAACCATCTTTTTTACCTTTTCCGCGCGGTGTGCGAATGGCATCAATGATGTAAGCCTCGCTCATAATCCTGTCCCTATGATCTATAAATTTTTATTGGTTTTTTGAGTGTACGGATTAATCAAGCCAGTGCAATGATGAGAACGGGCGAGTCGTTTGATATTTTTGGTCAACGCTTACAGCTGAATAAGGTCAAAATCAACCTGCATATTGAAAGCGAGGATAGGCTAAGATCAGTTGCTATCGATTCAGTACAAATTGAAGATCTGCTTATGCATAAAAATGTGAAGCGAGTGTTGAAAAGTCTGGCTTGGCTTGTTTTTGCTGGCTGCTTAGGTTTTGTATGCATAATCGTTTTTTATATTTATATGATTTATGGCATTCATCCTTCAGATGAAGGGACGGGCGGTTTAGCCTGTGAGTATGATCGAAATGATCATGTGACCAAGGCAGAAATGTATCGGATACAGGATGGCAAACGAGTGATTACGCCTGTCGATCCATTGCTTTGTCAAAAACAACGCGCAGATTTTCCGAAATAAAAAACCTGATCGAGATCAGGTTTTAGAGAATGGTATTTTTGAATATTGCTTAATGATAACCATGTAATTGGCGATATAGGCCTGGTGTTACACCGGTCCACTTTTTAAATGCACGGTGGAAAGTACTGGTTTCACTAAAACCGACTTGCTGTGCAACATCTTCAAGCGTTAAGTCTGGGTTAAGCAATAAGTGAATTGCAGCATCTCGACGTAAAGCATCTTTTACACCTTGGTAGCTCTTACCTTCAGCGGCTAAACGACGACGTAGTGTTTGCGGCGATAGATACAGCATTGAAGCAACATCGTTCAAGGTTGGCATTTCTTCGCCAATTTGACTCTTCAGCACATCACGGATACGAGATGTTAATGAATTGGTATTTTTAAATTTAACCAATAACTGTGCAGGAGCCGCTTTTAAGAATTCTTCAAGCGTTTCTTCGTTTTGACGAATGGGTAAATCTAAATAATCCGCTGCAAATGTAATTTCAGTTCGTGGTGTATCAAACTGCATGACAGGTGCAAAAAACAAGGCATCATATTCGTCAGCATGTTCAGGACGTTCATAACCGAAGTGAACACGCTCTAAAGGCAGACGACGTTCAATCAACCAAGAAGCGAGACCATGCCAAATCATCAGCATACTTTCTGTAATGAAATGGTCTGGGTCCATAGATTTTGGAATTTGAGGAACTAAACGTGCTTCGTGCTTATCACGTTCTAGTGTCACCGACCATTCATCACCAAACAGTTTGTAGAACTGCGAAGACAATTCGAGTGCATCACCGAGGGTTTTTGCATGAATAATCAATTGGCACATAATGGCAAAAGTACCCAAGCGGCGCGGTTGAATATCAAAACCGACATGTTCGTCTTGAGTCACCATCCACAACATTTTAATAAAACGTGTGTATTGTTCAGGTGAAATACGCGCTTTGGGTTGGCGTAGAAGTTCAGCCTCAATGCCAACATGAGACAATAAAGTTTCGACATCCATGCCGAGACGTCTCACACCAGTTAAGGCTGCGTTGACGAAATGGATACTGATCGTATCACGACTCATGTTTAATCCTTCAGTCTCTTTAATGTTCACAAATGTTTGACCTAAATGACGCTAAAAAAAGAAATCATGGCAATTTACAACAGCGGTTTTGCCATTTTTACATGGTAAATTGCCGAAACTATCAAGGTAAATGGCTGAACATGACATTGTTTTAATCATTTTATATTTCTACCATGGATAAAAAATCTACACAATTAGAGAAAAATATCCATGGAAGCTGCTTTAAAAGGATTGAAAGTACTCGACTTTTCGACATTACTCCCAGGGCCATTTGCGACCTTGTATTTGGCTGACATGGGTGCGGAAGTTGTGCATATTGAGTCACCGACGCGTCCCGATCTAGTTCGTTTGATGCCACCTTATGCCAATGGGCAAGCCACAGCGCATAGTTATTTAAATCGCAATAAACAATCCATCGCATTAGATTTAAAAGATCCGAAAAGCATTGAATTGATCAAAGCTAAAATTTCAGATTTTGATATCGTGGTAGAACAATTTCGTCCAGGTGTCATGCAACGCTTGGGTTTGGATTATGCAGTTTTGGCCGAAATTAATCCGCGACTTATTTATTGCTCGATTACGGGTTATGGTCAAACCGGACATTACAAAGACCGTGCAGGGCATGACATCAATTACTTGGCTTTATCGGGCATTTCAGGTCATAGCGGACGCCAAGACAGTGGCCCGCCACCGATGGGGATTCAAATCGCCGATGTAGCAGGCGGATCAATGCATGCAATTACTGGCATCTTAGCTGCGGTGATTGAGCGTTACCGTAGCGGTTTAGGACAATATATTGATATTTCCATGACCGATTGTGCCGTCGCATTGAACAATATGGCTGCAGCTGGCGTATTGGCTGCCAATGCGGTAACCGCCGCAGAAACTGCATATCTGAATGGCGGAAGTTTCTATGACTATTATCGAACCCAAGATGGTCGTTATCTGTCTATAGGTGGTTTGGAGCCACAGTTTTTACATGGATTGGCGCAAATTCTAGATTTACCCGCTTTAGCAACGCAAGGCATGTCATTTGATCCGCAAGACCAAACTGAAATTAAGCATGCAATTGCCCGAAAAATACTAACCAAAACATGGGCTGAGTGGAAAAAGATTTTTGCCTCTCAAGATGTCTGTGTGGAACCAGTTTTAAGTTTGGACGAAGCTCTAAATTCACAATTGGCCCAAGAGCGGCATTGGTGTGTTGAAGTTCCGCTACAAGAAGGCGACACAATGACACAAACTCAACTGGCATGTCCGATTAAATTTTCTAGATCAGCATTGATTTATACCCATGTGGGTAAAACTTTAGGTGCGGATAATTGGTTATGAATGGTATAAAAAAAGGTGATAAGTTAAACAATAAAACCTTTAAAATCTCTTAATTAGATAAACATCTATGTAAATATTGAGAGTTGTTAACAAAAAAATAAATAAATTATACAAATGTGAGAGTATTGTATGAACTATTAACACAATTGGTATATAGGTCTCCAAATGAAAATAGCTGTGAGTAAACTTGGATCTTTATATCTTAGCTTCGGAATAATGCTTGCGGGTTCAGCAACCCAAGCGGCAACTACTGCAGATGCTTTCAGTTCTGAAAGCCCATGGATGTTCGGTGATTGGAACGGTCAACGAACAGCGCTTCAACAGAAAGGTTACGATTTTAGTTTTAGTTATGGTGGCGAATTAGCCACTTTGTTAGATGCAAAGCATGCTTCTGGTCATGGCACTGAATATGCGGACCAATTCGCGATCGGGGCACATCTCGATTTAGAAAAAATTGCGGGTTGGAAAGATACCGAAGCGCAAATCAATATCACTGAACGTAATGGTCGTTCATTGTCTCAAACTTCAGATGCATTAAATGGTCATTTAAGTGCAACACAAGAAGTGTGGGGTCGTGGTCAAACTTGGCGTTTGACTGATTTTTGGATCAAGAAAAAATTCTTAGACCAAAAATTAGATATTAAAGTCGGTCGTTTTGGTGAAGGTGAAGATTTCAACAGCTTTGACTGTGACTTTCAAAACTTAGCACTTTGTGGCTCACAAGTGGGTAACTGGGTCGGTGACCAATGGTACAACTGGCCAGTCAGCCAATGGGCTGCTCGCGTGAAATATAACATTCAGCCTGAACTCTACGCACAAGTCGGAGTTTATGAATACAACCCTGAAAATCTAAAACGTGGTAAAGGTTGGAACTTGAGTACCGATGGTTCTAAAGGTGCCATCATTCCTGCCGAAGTGGTGTGGACTCCAAAAGTGGGGACACAAAAGCTTCCGGGGGAATACCGTGCAGGTTACTACTACAGTACCGCTGATGCCGATGTCATTGATAGCCCAATAAATGAAAAAGATCACCATCAAGGTGGTTGGATTGTGGCGAAACAACAACTGACAGCACACAAAGACGATGCTTCACGTGGCTTAAGCGGTTTTGTGAATGTCACCGTGCATGACTCAGACACCAATAATGTGAGTGATATGCAAAACATTGGCTTGGTCTACAAAGGTGCATTCGATGCACGTCCTCAGGATGAAATTGCGATTGGTTTAGGTCGTATCAGCATTAATGATGATGTGAATGATGCCAATATTGCCAATAACAGCGTTGATGCACGCGGTCTACAAAGTGAAGAGTATGACGCAGAGATTTACTACGGTATTCATGCAGCAAACTGGCTGACTATTCGTCCAAATATTCAATATATCCGTCACGTCGGTGCTTACAAAAATGGTGAGAATGCGTGGGTCGGCGGTATCAAATTTCAAACAGCATTTTAATTGATGTCAAATTAGAGTTCTTATAAAAGCAATTCGGTAATTCTGAGAAAAATTACGATATTTCCCCTTGAATTGTTTTTGTAACAACTTCTCTTTGCGACATAAAAACGGTGGTGTGTTGAATGTGTTTCACGCACCAAATACAACATTCGACAATAGAGGTGGTCAACATGAGCAACCCATCTACCGGAACTGGGATGCGAACATTTACCGTCGTTGTGATGGCAATTTTCGCCTTAGTTCTATTGATTGGTGGTATCTGGCTGGCAGTCCTTGGCGGTTCTTGGTACTACATTATCGCCGGCCTGTTAATGCTGGCTTCAGCAATATACTTAAGAAAAATTCAAAACAGTTCTTTATACATTTATGCAGCGTTGATGCTGGGTACAGTGATTTGGGGACTATGGGAGGCAGGTTCTGACTTTTGGGCACTTGCACCGCGTTTTGATATTTTAGGCTTATTGGGCCTTTGGTTACTGATTCCTGCCGTGACACGCGGTATGGAAAATGGCAAAACTGCGAAAATTACATTATCAGGCACACTGGTGATTGCGATTATCGTGATGATCTATTCAATTTTTAATGATCCGCAAGAAATTCACGGTGAAATTAAAAATGCACAACCTCAAACAGCCAAAGCGATTGAGGGTATTGCTCCTGAAGATTGGCCTGCCTATGGTCGTACACAAGGTGGTGTACGTTATTCTCCACTCACCCAAATCAATAGCGACAACGTTAAAGATTTAGAAGTAGCATGGACTTTCCGTACAGGTGAGTTACCAACAGAAAATGACTCAGGTGAAACCACAAACCAAGTCACTCCGATTAAAGTCGGCAATGACATGTTTATGTGTACAACTCACCAACGTTTAATTGCACTTGATCCTGCGACAGGTAAACAAAAATGGGCATTCGATCCTAAACTTAAAGCGGACAATACCTATCAACATTTAACATGTCGTGGTGTGTCTTATTTTGACGCTGCAAATACCACTCAGTTTGCAAAAAGCTTAGAGAACAAACGCTCGACTTCTACTGAATGTCCGCGCAAAGTGATCTTGCCTGTAAATGATGGTCGTTTGGTTGCAGTCAATGCTGACACAGGTAAAGCATGTAGTGATTTTGGTCATAACGGCGAAGTCGATCTACAAAAAGATATGCCTTATCCGTATCCGGGTGGTTATATCCCAACTTCACCTCCAGTGGTTACTGGCACAACCATTGTGATTGGCGGTTCAACAACTGATAACTTCTCGACTAAAGAGCCATCTGGTGTCATCCGTGGTTATGATGTCAATACCGGTGAATTATTGTGGATCTTTGATACAGGGGCGGAAGATCCAAATGCCATGCCAGGCGAAGGTCAAAAATACTCTGTAGCCTCACCGAATGCATGGGCACCTTTAGCATATGACGAAAAACTTGACATCGTTTATGTGCCAACAGGTGTAGGCACACCAGACATTTTTGGTGGTCACCGTACGCCATTAGATGAACGCTATGCAAACTCAATGTTGGCATTAAATGCATCAACAGGTAAATTAATTTGGAATTTCCAAACCACGCATCATGATTTGTGGGATATGGATGTACCATCACAACCTTCATTGGCAGATATCAAAGATAAATCAGGTAATACTGTTCCTGCGATCTATGTCTTAACCAAAACAGGTAATGCATTCGTCCTTGACCGTCGTACCGGTAAAGCGATTGTGCCAATCACCGAAAAAGCAGTTCCACAAACTGTAAAACGTGGTCCACAAACTAAAGGTGAGCATTATTCTGCAACTCAACCGTTCTCTGATTTTGATTTAGCACCAAAAGATAAATTGACTGATAAACAAATGTGGGGTGCCACTATGTTTGACCAGTTGATGTGTCGTGTGTATTTCAAATCATTAAACTACGACGGTATTTATACACCACCTTCTGAAAATGGCACATTGGTATTCCCAGGTAACCTTGGGGTATTTGAATGGGGTGGTATGTCGGTGAACCAAGACCGTCAAGTCGCTGTGATGAACCCAATTGGCTTGCCATTTGTGACTAAGTTGATTCCTACAGATCCAAACCGTGAGCAAACTACGAAAGGTGCGGGTACTGAACAAGGTGTTCAACCAATGTATGGCGTGCCTTATGGTGTGGAAATCAAAGCTTTCTTGTCACCACTTGGCTTACCTTGTAAACAACCTTCATGGGGCTTTACTGCAGGTGTAGATTTAAATACACATGAAGTGGTCTGGAAAAAACGTATTGGTACAATTCGTGATAGTTTACCGAAATTGTTCCAATTACCTGCTGTGAAAATTGGTGTACCAGGTCTTGGTGGATCAATCTCGACTGCTGGTAATGTCATGTTTGTAGGCGCAACACAAGATAACTATATCCGTGCAATCAATGTAACGAATGGTGATACTTTGTGGGAAGGTCGTCTACCCGCAGGTGGTCAAGCGACTCCAATGACTTATGAAGCAAATGGTAAACAATATGTTGTGATCATGGCTGGTGGTCATGGTTCATTTGGTACAAAACTTGGTGATTACCTTGTTGCGTATGCATTACCAGATAAAAAATAAGTGATTTTACATCGCTAAATAAAAAGCCCGATTTATCGGGCTTTTTATTGGCTGAAATTCTTTATGTAAATTTATGCTAAGTAATAGAAAAATAATTCAATATAATAATAAATAAAAAGTAAAGGACCGAAATCCGCTATATCAGTGAAATTGCGACAGTCTTATCAATAAAATCGCTATTAAATATGTAAAAAACGCATTTTCTTGATAGATGAAATCTCGTTATGCTGTGCATTGTTATAATAGAAATTACTAGCTGTACGCCATGTATTTATATACTGATTTTGACCAGCAACTGGTTAATGAACGTGTTGCACAGTTCCGTGATCAAACGGAACGTTATTTAGCAGGTAAATTGACGGAAGATGAATACCGTCCACTGCGTCTTCAAAACGGCCTTTATGTACAACGTTATGCACCGATGCTACGTATTGCAGTACCTTATGGCCTGATGAATTCTAAACAATTACGTAAAATTGCGTCATTGGCTCAGGACTATGACCGTGGTTATGCGCACGTATCTACTCGTCAAAACATTCAGTTTAACTGGCCTGCACTAGAAAATGTGCCTGATATGTTACAAGAGCTCGCATCTGTTCAAATGCATGCGATTCAAACTTCGGGTAACTGTATTCGTAACACAACCACTGACCAATATGCAGGTGTGGTTGCAGGTGAAATTGCTGACCCACGCCCAACGTGTGAATTGATTCGTCAATGGTCAACTTTCCACCCAGAATTCGCTTTCTTGCCACGTAAGTTCAAGATTGCAGTTTCAGCACTGGAAGAAACTGATCGTGCGGCAACGTCTTTCCATGATATCGGTGTGTATATCGTGAAAAATGAAGCAGGCGAGATTGGCTATAAAATCAAAGTTGGTGGTGGTTTAGGCCGTACCCCAGTGATTGGTAGCTTTATTCGTGACTTCTTGCCACGTGAAGATTTGATTGCTTATTTAGAAGCGGTACTTCGTGTATACAACTTACACGGTCGTCGTGATAACAAATATAAAGCGCGTATCAAAATTTTGGTGAAAGCATTAACACCAGAAGTATTTGCAGAGAAAGTTGAAGCTGAATTTGCACATACCATCAAAACGTTAAAAATCGATGCTGATACCTTGGCGAAAATGGATGAGAACTTCACACCATTTGATTACCAAGATTATGCAGATGAAGATTTCGCAGAGCAATTTGCCGCAGAGCCGAAATTTAAACAATGGTTCAACATCAACACCAATGCACATAAAGTCAAAGGTTACCGCATCGTTACGATTTCTCTGAAACGTGCGGGTATTGCACCGGGCGATATGACTGTTGAAGAAATGAACCTGATTGCTGACTTGGCTGACAAATATACCTTTGGTGAGTTCCGTACCACACATGAGCAAAACATTGCGCTTGTTGATGTACCGCAAAAAGATTTGTTTGATCTATGGAAAATCCTTGATCAACACAATCTTGCACGTGCGCATATTGGATTCTTAACCGACATCATTTGCTGCCCAGGCGGTGATTTCTGTTCATTGGCAAATGCGAAATCGATTCCAATTTCTGAAGCGATCTCTCGTCGTTTTGATGACTTAGACACCATTTACAATTTGGGTAAATTGGATCTAAACATCTCTGGCTGTATGAATGCGTGTGGTCACCACCATGTGGGTAACATCGGTATTTTGGGGGTAGACAAAAAGGGTGCTGAGTTCTATCAAATCACTTTGGGTGGTAATGCAGACCATGATGCATCAATTGGTGACATCTTAGGCCCATCATTTGCAGCCGAAGTTGTACCAGACATCATTGAAGAAATCTTAAATACTTATCTAGACCTTCGTGCAGAAGGCGAAGAGTTTATTGATACTTACCGCCGTGTTGGCATCCAACCATTTAAGGAGCGTGCATATGCTTAATACAGCACTACAAGTCCTCTCTAAAGATGGCTCGATTGCAGACAATACTTACCAAGTCATTGGTGAAGATGGTGTGTTGCCACAAGGTGACGTGGTTTTAACAGTTGAACAGTTAGATCAACTTGCGAATGTAACTGGTAAAAAAGCACTTTTCGTAACGGTTGATGCTTCACCTGAAACCAATGAATTCCCGCTTGACCAGTTAGATGCCATTTTCATCGAATTTGCCGGTTTTAATGATGGTCGTGGCTATTCATTTGCTGCATTGTTACGTCGCCAAGGTTTCCAAGGCGAACTACGTGCGACAGGTGATGTATTCAAAGACGTGTTGAACTACATGAAGCGTTCAGGTTTTGATACATTTGTGGTGAAAGAAGGTAAAGATATTGCTGAAGCTGCTGCTGGCTTAGGTGATTTTACCAATCCATACCAAGCGTCAACTGCTGTGCCGCAAGCGCATTATCAAACAGGTGCTTAAGTACCTTGATTGATAAAAAAAGCCTCCGTTTGGAGGCTTTTTTTATTGATCGAAATACTTTTAATGAGTGATTATTCGTTTTTAAGCTGGCAAGACCATCCATTTAATACCGAACTGATCGGTAAATGCGCCATACAGCGCACCCCAAAAGGTCTTTTCGAGAGGCATTTCTATAGAGCCTCCTTTGGACAAGCCATCAAACAGTCGTTTGGCTTCAGCTTGTTCACTACTGTCTAAATTAATCGAAATATAGTGATTGCTGCCTACGGTAAAGGGTTGATTGGTTTGTGCACAAAATTGTTCGTTGACATCAGAGGCCATCAGCACGGTAAATTCATTGATTGGCAAGGAAATATGCAGAATCTTTTGCTGATCTGCATCGGACAAAGAAATGCCTTCCTCAGCAGGCATATCACCATAACGCATCACATTGAGGAATTCTCCACCAAATACAGAACGATAAAAATTAAAGGCTGCCTCGGTATTGCCTTGAAAATTCAAGTAGTGATTGAGCTGCATAAAAAGTCATCCATTTTTATTATGTCGACATTTATTTTAAGAGCCTTTACTGAGCTGTATGTGAACAATTTATGTCTAAAATGTAAGCATAAAAAAACCCTCTTACAGAGGGGTTTTCAGTATCCCTCCTGTATTAAAGGAGGGGTTAGGGGAGGATTAAAGAATATTCCTTCTAAATCACTCTTTACGAAGGGAATCTACAGTGCTTTAAAGCAATTCAATCGCCACAGCAGTCGCTTCACCACCACCAATACATAGCGCTGCAATACCACGTTTACCACCAGTACGTTTTAATGCATGGATCAGCGTTAGGATAATACGTGAACCGGTAGAACCAACTGGATGTCCAAGCGCACAAGCACCACCGTTGATATTTACTTTTTCAGCATCTAATTTAAATTCATCAATAGGGCACATCGTGACCATGGCAAAAGCTTCATTGATTTCCCATAAATCTACGTCGGCAACATTCCAACCCGATTTATCTAGAACTTTTTGAATTGCGCCTACAGGTGCAATGGTAAACTCGGATGGATGTTGTGAATTTGAAGCATAAGCCACAATTTTTGCGAGCGGATTTAAACCTTTTGCTGAAGCTTGATCTGCTGAAGTTAAAACTAAAGCAGACGCACCATCAGAAATAGAACTTGCATTGGCAGCGGTAATCGTTCCATCTTTAGCAAAAGCAGGGCGCAGCGTTGGAATTTTTTCGATATTGGCGTTAAAAGGCTGTTCGTCTTTATCGATAATCACATCGCCTTTACGACTCGAAACAGTGACAGGCACGATTTCGTCAGCAAAATACCCCCCAGTAATTGCAGTTTGTGCACGTTTAAGCGAGCGAATGGCGAAGTCATCCATTTGTTCACGTGTATAGCCTTTGGTATTTGCCATATCCTGCGCAAAAGAACCCATGAGTCGGCCCGTTTCTGCATCTTCTAGGCCATCTAAGAACATATGATCTTTAACGTCACCGTGGCCCATACGGTAGCCAGCTCGTGCTTTGGTCAATACATACGGCGCATTGGTCATTGACTCCATACCACCTGCAACCACGACTTGAGCCGAACCTGCCTTAATCATATCTGCCGCTTGCATCACGGCCTTCATACCTGAACCACACAGCTTGTTGATGGTTACGGCACCAGTTGAATCTGGAAGACCAGCCTGACGCATCGCTTGACGGGCAGGACCTTGTTTCAGACCAGCTGGAAGCACACAGCCCATAATGACTTCTTCAACATCTGTTGGTTGTAAACCCGCGCGTTCGATGGCTGCTTTAATTGTGACTGCGCCTAATTCTGGTGCAGTGACAGCGGCTAAACTCCCTTGAAAACCACCCATTGCAGTACGGGCACCATTCACGATGACGATATCAGTCATTACATGTCTCCATTTTCTTATACATTAATTTTTGAATACGTCAGCAGTATAAGTAAAATTGAACAGGAATAAAGCAAATTTAAAAGGCTGCTTTGGACTCACCGGTTCTCAAATTAGCAACTGGTTGGGTTTTCAAATCGGATATGTCCCATTCGACTTAAGACTGCTCGGATCGGTTGAAGCGTTGATTTCGAACAGTAGTAGAAACTACCATTTGAACCATTGGGTAAACCGGAGCTAGCTTGAAAGGTGAGACTTGGAATGTGTAGAGTCCCACGCCAAGACAGATCGCCATATTTTAAGTTGAGTTTGTCTTGCAGTAATATTTTTTCATTTGCATCAACTTGACGGTTTTTATTGCTGTCAATAAATATAATCAGACCACTGTTCCAGTTGTTAGGTTGGCAAAGTTTAAAGTCAAGACTAGGACAAATCACAATATTGGAATGATAAATAGTGGCATGAGCCCGTGCGAATGCATTGTGATTTTGAATAGTCGATTTGATGTTATTCGCTTCTCGCTGCGCCATTAAATTGTTGAAATGTGGTAAAGCTATCGTCACGATAATGACAATAATCGCAATTGAGACTAAAAGTTCAAATAAAGTAAAGCCGGTTTCTTTATTGTAAAGCATTGATTTAATCCAAAATTTAATATTATTTTTATATGTTTAGTGTTATATGTGTTTTTAATGGCGATATTAATTTTGAGTATAGAATTTTATTACTCAATTTTAGATAAAGCTGTTAAAATGAAAATAGCAAGTGACAATAGGCGATTCACTGCTCAAAATTGAGTAAAAATTTACCGAATTACAACGGAAATTGTAAGTAATTTTGTCAATAATTTACTTGATTAGATTAATCAAGCACTTGGAAAAAGAATAAAGTGTTTGTATGATTCAGCGTAAATAGCTTAAAAAAAAACTGGGGTATAAGAAAGCCTATCTCAGGATAGCCAATTTTTCGGCTTGAGCTTGAACAACAATTGTTATCTCTGGAGGATAAATCCATGAAAATGAGTCGTATTGCATTAGCAATGCTCGTAGCTGCTCCTTTAGCAGCTGCAAACGCAGGCGTAACTGTTACTCCATTAATGCTTGGTTACACTTTCCAAGATTCTCAACACAACAACAGCCGTGGCAACTTAACTGAAAGTCCTGAGCTACAAGACGACTTGTTTGTTGGTGCAGCACTTGGTGTTGAATTAACTCCATGGTTAGGTTTCGAAGCTGAATATAACCAAGTTAAAGGTGATGTTGATCCGCTTGACAGCGAATACAAACAAACTCAAATCAACGGTAACTTTTATGCTACTTCTGATTTGATTACTAAAAACTATGACAGCAAAGTTAAGCCATATGTATTGTTAGGTGCTGGTCACTATAAATACAAATTTGACGAAGCTGCTGCTCGTGGTGTATCTCCATCTGCACAAGCTCGTGGTACTACTGAAGAAGGTACTTTGGGTAATGCTGGTCTAGGTGCTTTCTGGCGCTTAAACGATGCTTTATCTCTACGTACAGAAGCTCGTGCTACTTACAACATCGATGAAGATTTCTGGAACTACACAGCTTTAGCTGGTCTTAACGTAGTTCTTGGCGGTCACTTGAAACCTGCTGCTCCTGTAGTTGAAGTTGCTCCTGTAACTCCTGTTGCTCCAGTTGCTCCAGCTCCTCAAGAGTTGACTGAAGATCTTAACATGGAACTTCGTGTGTTCTTTGATACAAACAAATCAAACATCAAAGATCAATACAAACCTGAAATTGCTAAAGTAGCTGAAAAATTAGGCGAATACCCTAATGCTACAGCGAACATCGAAGGTCACACAGATAACACTGGTCCACGTGCTCTAAACGAACGTTTATCACTAGCTCGTGCTAACTCTGTTAAATCTTCGCTTGTTAACGAATACAACGTTGACCCAGCTCGTTTATCTACTCAAGGTTTCGCGTGGGATCAACCAATCGCTGACAACAACACTAAAGAAGGCCGTGCTATGAACCGTCGCGTATTCGCTACGATTTCTGGTAGCCGTACTGTAGTGGCTCAACCTGGTCAAGCTCAATAATTTGAGTTTAACTTCGGTTAGAAAAAAGCGGCTCTTTTGAGTCGCTTTTTTTTTGTTAAAAATTTAAAAAAGGAGATTTAAATTTGGCTAAAAGGCACTAACGCAAAAGCGTTGTTTACTTTTAAATAATCGTTGGATGTAAATGGATATATCTATTCAAATTATTTGTATATTAATTAGCCATTTGTTTGCGTAAGAGCTTTAATTGAACATACAAAGTTTGTGTTTTTATTTTTTATAAAAATAACTAAAAACAAATATTTACATTTGTGTTGTCGATAATTTATAAAAAATGAATATTTATATTTTTCATTAAAAAAATATTATCATCGGGATTCATGATGCAGTTAAGAATTATTCTAAATATAATAATGATTCTTATTAAAATAAATTAAGCGTTCAACAATGATCAATTTTCCAAAAACTCATTTAGTCCGTGCGATTTCAATCGCGATCTTAGGGGTGGGCACATCTGCAGTAGTAAATGCAGCAGAGCGAACCGTGCTTGAAACAATTGAAGTTGAGGTACCTGCAGAAAAGCAACTTGCAAATGGTAAGTTGAAAGCGCAGACAGACCTTGGTGCTTTGGGAAATAAAAAAATTGTTGATACGCCATTTAGCGTGACGGCATATAGTGAAAACTGATTGGAGAACAGCAAGCGTCAACTGTAGCACAAGTTTTAAAAAATGATGCGAGTATTCGTATGACCACGAATCAGGGGCATTTATATGAAAATTTCCAAATTCGTGGATTTGGTGTGCATGGTGATGAAATTGCTTTAGGTGGTTTATACGGAATGGCACCGGTCAGTCGTGTACCCACAGAAACCTTAGAGGCTGTAATGGTCTTGAAGGGGCCAAATGCCTTGGTCGCTGGGATGGCACCTAATGGAGGGGTTGGTGGTGTGATTAATATTACGCCTAAACGTGCACATGAAGATTTAACTAGACTGACTTCTACTCTGGAAGATGAAGGTTATTACCAAAGTCATCTTGATGTTTCACGCCGTTTCGGTGAACAAAAAAAAAATTGGTGTTCGCACGAATTTAGTCTATGGCCAAGGTAAACGTAATATTGATGGAGAAGAAGATACTAAAGCACTGGGTTCAATTGCTGCAGACTATACTACAGATCAATTACAAGTAAATTTTGATGCCTATGCAATACATGAAGATCGTGAAAATGGTTCACCAGCCATGGTTTCGTTTGCAAAGATTAAAAAAGTGATTGCGGCACCGGAAGGTGGGTTAAATTATTTTAATGATTCAGATACTCAAATAGATAGTAAGTTTGTTGGTTTAAAAGCGAAATATGCATTAATACCGAATGAAAATATCTTTGCTGGTGCTGGTTATGCAGATAAAAAATATAAAGGCTTTGTATTTGGCACACGTATGGTTCTGAATAATGAACAAGGTGATGCGACTACACAGACTTATGGTCAATACGCGCACTTTAAAAATACATCCGCAAATATTGGCGGTGATTATAAATTTAATACGGGTATTGTTTCACACAAATTAGGTCTTCGAGCAGATTATCTTAATATTCAGACAGATCAGCATAACCCTGCTACATCCAGTGGATATTCAACTAACTTATATAACCCCGGTCAAAATGGATTCATGGCGGTCGCACCAAGTGTCATGCCATTAAATGACAATACGTTTGCAAGTTATACTTTGAGTGAGCAAATTTCATTACTTCAAGATAAACTTCAATTTATTCTCGGTTTACGTTACCAAGATATGGATTTGAAGAATTTTAGCTCACAACGTAAAAATAGTGCTGATTGGCGTTATGAAGAAAATGCTTGGTCACCTAGTTTAGGTCTTGTAGTTAAACCTTTTGGTGAAAATCTTTCTTTATATGCCAATTATGTAGAGGGTTTGAGTCAAGGTAAAACCGTTACAGATGAAAGTGATCTGAATTTTGGAAAAACTTTTGCACCTTTTAAAACCGAACAATATGAAGTGGGTGCTAAATACCAAAATGGATCATGGTTAAATACACTTGCTTTGTATGAGATTAAAAAGCCTGACACTATGGTAATTGATGGGGCGACTACTGATGGTGCAGAAACACGTGCTCGAGGCATTGAATGGAGTTTCTCAGGACAAGTTCGTGATGGTTTAACGATATTAGGTAACATGGCTTATCTTGATACGGAATATACCAAAGCATTAGGCAATAAAGGCAATGAGCTTCTAGGTATGCCAGATCTTACAGCGACAATTGGTTTGGATTATGCCTTACCTTTACTCGACGGTTTATCTGTGAATGGTCGAGTAAACTATGTAGGTGAACAATATGTTGATTCAGCAAATACCTTACAATTACCTGATTTCACGACAGTGGATTTAGGTGCACGTTATAAAACAAATTTAGGTGGTGTATCTACAACATTTATGGCAAATGTCGACAATGTGACCAATAAAAAATATTGGGAGGGCGTATTTAATGAAAACTTTGCCACGATTGGTGCAGACCGTACCTATAAAGTTGGTGTGACTTTTGATTTCTAAGTTAGATTAGTTTTTTAATATAAAAAGCCACCTATTCAAGGTGGCTTTTTATTGATGAGTGATTCACGGAATATATTGCTTCACAACACCGTCATCGAGAAGTTGTTGGAAATGCTCAACCACACTGTTTTGAATATCACGGTATTCGATCCCTAATTCTTTCTTGCTCTTAGCTGCATTAAAGTAAATTGGGTAGCCCATATTGAGTTCAACAAATTTACGAGGGAAGCCGGCAAGAGGGCCAAATGCCTTAAAAGCAAACTTCGGTAAGGTATTGCGCGGAAATGGAAATTTATTCCCAAAATGTGCGCGCAATAATTTGCCCATATCTAATAGGCTTAATGTGCCACCACTAATTATATAACGTCCGCTCGCTGCGGGATTGAGAGCTGCTTGTATGTGCGCATCGGCAACATCGCGAACATCGACGATACCATTCCACATTGGTGGAACACCCGCCAAAGTCATACCATTGGCAAACTGTTGTAGCACTTCAACGCTTCCTGACTGTGTTGACGCAGTTAAAGATGGCCCCATGACCAATGCTGGATTGACACAGACCAGATCCCAGCGGTTCTGTGCTTTTTGCATTTCCCACGCTTTGCGCTCAGCCATTACTTTTGAATATGGATAAGGCTGATGAGTTTCTGAACTGGAGGTATTCCAGTGAGACTCATCAAATTCATTATGCTCGGTCTGTAGAATATCAATGGCATCACCATAGGTTGATGCGATGCTTGAAGTCACGACAACACGTTTTACTGACTCAGTTTTATTGACACTGTTGAGCACATTTTCAGTGCCTAAAATGGCTGGCTCAATAATATCTTTAATCGCGTCTTTATAGTTGGTCACTACAAAAGGAGATGCCATATGGATCACAATGTCACAACCTTGCATGGCTGAATCAAATGCACCCTCATCTAATAAATTGGCTTGGAATAGTTTTAAAGTGCCAGTTGTACCAGCTGCAATTTTTTCGAGATGTGCAAATCCTGATGTTTTATTCAGATCACGAACTGTGGCATGCACTGTATGACCTAATTCAAGTAAGTTTTTAATTACCCAACTGGCAATATAGCCTGTCGCGCCTGTGACGAGTATCTGTTTTGTTGTCTTGCTATTCATATTCTTCAACTTTAATTGACGCATTTTTTTATCATATTGAGAATATTTAGTTTTGTCTTTGATTAATTTAAAAAATATATGTTGATGATTGGGTTTAATGAGCTCTGAATTCAGCAGAAAATGTATGTGAATGCTGTAAAAGTACTTTTTTTATTGATCTTAAAAAACGCGAATATGGGATGAATGTTGGATAGATGTATATTCTTATGATTATGGACGCAAAATCTCACAAATGAATGGATAAAGAGTCATATCTAACTTGTGCGCTTTAACTTAAAGCCTAGATCTTAGGTCTAGGCTTCTTCTGAATTTCGTATAATCGCCATTATGTTAAATAGGAACCTTAGAGCAATAGAAAATTATAATTTCATTGCCATAAGGAAGAATATACTTACAATCCTACGTTCGTTTGTAAAGCAATTTGCTGTGAAGCTAATTCAAGTGCTTTAGATTTCCCTAATGGTTTAATATCAGTGCCTTCAGCATATATAAAATCTACCTTATCAATACCAATTAATCCTAATACTGCTATTAAATATGCTGTAACAGCATCTGTTGGAAGATCTTGATGAAAACCACCACGTGAACTAAAGATAATTGATTTAACACCTTTAATTAATCCTACGGGTGCGGTTTCTGTATATTGAAAAGTTACTTGTGCTCGTGCAATTAAGTCGAACCAGTTTTTTAATTGGGTTGGTACATTTAAGTTATACATTGGTGCTGCAATCAATAATAGATCACAATCTTTCAGCTCTTGAATAAATTGATCAGAGAGAGCTACTGCTGCTTTTACCTCAGGTTTTTCATTCGCCTCTCCACGTAAGGCATTAAATATCTCTAAGTTTAATACTGGTAAGTTCATAGCTCCTAGATCATGTTCAATTATTTGGTCAACATAACCACTTTGCTTACGTCTATATAAATATTTATTAATGAGCTGATTACTTAGAGATTTTTCCTGCATAAAACTAGACTTGATAACTAAAATTCTGTTCATAGTAAGGTTCCTAATATGAATTTTAATTAGATTATCATTGATAAATTGGATACAAAAGTGATAATAAATCAACTCATTGATTCCCAATTGGAACTAATATGCGTGTTAATGATCTGAAAAGTTTGATGGCATTTATTAGTGTTGTTGAACAAGGAAGTTTTACTAAAGCATCAGAAAAATTACATCTGACTCGTTCCGCTGTCAGTAAGATGATTTCAAAGCTTGAGGTACAGCTCGGAGTAGTACTTTTTAACAGAGATACACGTCATTTAGCTCTCACAGAAGAAGGTAGTATTTTCTATGAACATAGCCAGCGGGCTGTACAAGAATTATTAATAGCTGAGACATTATTTGAAAGTAATAATCAAAATATTCAGGGAATGATACGTATCTCTATGCCTGTATTATTTGGACAAAAGTTCATAGTTCCGATATTAAGAGACTTAGCAGATGAACATCAAAATTTGAATATGGTTCTTTCTTTTAATGATCGTTATATTGATTTAATTGAAGATAATTATGACCTAGTGATAAGAATTGGTAATTTAGAAGATAATAGTCAATTAATGGTTAAAAAGATTTCTGAGCATGCAATGTGGCTCTGTGCCACACCTGAATATTTAAAAAGATACCAGGTTCCTGAGAGCATCAAAGATTTAGATAACCATCAGACTATTGGATATTTGAAAAATGGGCAGCTTGAAAAGTGGATATTTCAAAGTTCTCATCATAAAACTATGAAATATTTGCCAAAAAATAAAGTTCAAATGGATGACATAAAAAGCATATTAGATTATGTACTAATGCATGGAGGAATTGGTTGGTTACCTTCCTGGTTGATTCAAGAATATATACAAAGTGGTCAATTAATACACCTACTTACTAACTATTCAAGTACTAACTATCCTATTCAAATTGTATGGAAAAGATCAAATTTCTTACCAATACGTGTTCGTACTACCATTGATAAAATAGCTTCATCAATACAAAAAGATAGCGTCATTAAATAAGATTTATAAGAGAGGAATTCTAAATTGATAGTAATACAAAATCTTTCTAGTTTAATTTTTAAACACGGATTTATTAAGCTTTCCTAAAATTAACATAATACACGTTATACGAAATTCTTTTGTAAGTTTTTATTTCATATAAATCATTGTCTTATGTTGGTATAAAAAGCCCTATCATCACAGATTGGGCTTTTTTGTTGATTCTTCATCTTCCACGGTTTTTTTAATGAAATCTAATGCTATAGCAACCAAAAATGTACAGATTAAATAAGAATAGATGTCCACGTGGTTATTGATTTGCAGAAAGACAAATAACAGGTTGGGGGAGCAATTGGGGGGTAGATTCACGTACAATATCAACTAATTTGCAGGTAGATATCCTGCCTTATCAGATGATTCTGTTCTCCCGTTGAATATTGGCATACATATGGCGCAAGCAAAGAAATCTTTTCCGCAGCAAAAGTCGGAATTACATGCACGAAATCTGCACCGTAGTCGTTACGATTTTCCTCAGTTAATCAAGAGCTGTAAGGAACTTGCACCTTTTGTCAGCCCAAATAAATATAACGATTTATCGGTAGATTTTTCTGATCCGCACGCTGTGAAAATGTTGAATAAAGCATTGCTCAAGCATTTTTATGGCATTCAATATTGGGATATTCCTCAAGATTATCTTTGTCCGCCTATTCCGGGGCGAGCGGACTATATCCACTATTTGGCTGACTTGTTGAGTGCTAACAATAAAGGTCTGATTCCAGCTGGAAACACCGTTCAAGTCTTAGATGTTGGGGTTGGCGCGAACTGTATTTATCCGATCATTGGTCATCGAAGCTATGGCTGGAAATTTGTCGGCTCAGACATTCATTCTGCAGCGGTTAAAAGTGCCCAATTTATTGTGGAGGCAAATCCGAATCTGCGTAAAGGTATTCAGATTCGATTGCAGAAAAAAGCGAGCAATATTTTCAATGGTGTGATCAAACCTTCAGATCGTTTTGATTTGACCATGTGTAATCCGCCATTTCATGCCTCGCAAGATGAAGCCAACGCGACAGCAACGCAAAAATTAAGAAAACTGGGCAAGCTGGTTGATCGTACCAAGGTGGTGTTAAACTTTGGAGGTCAAAAAAACGAACTCTGGTGTGATGGCGGCGAAGAACGATTTGTCTGCCAAATGGTGCAAGAGAGCATTCAGTTTGCAGAGCAATGCCTTTGGTTTAGTACACTAGTTTCCAAGAAAACAACATTGCCAGTGCTTTTAAAGGCCTTAGCGAAGAGCGGCGCAGTGGATGTGAAAACGATTAAAATGACGCAGGGACAAAAAGAAAGCCGTTTTGTCGCTTGGACTTTTTTAGATTCAAAGCAGCAGCAAGCATGGAAGAATGCACGTTGGACTTCAGCTTAAGTCTGTCTTCTTTGGAGGTTTTCGCCTAGTCTTTGACAGCAATGCATAGAGCATCAATATAAAGTTTCCCATAGCGATAAGTACAGTGTGTTGAATCAATTAGGAGATATTTTTGCTAAACAAGACGCATTGTTGATTGTTACAAAAAACAGCATCCAGCGATTTTTGATTATTTCGTGTTCTAAATGCATTGAATATTCTGCAAGGGCTTCTTTTATATGTGAAAAATGCGCTGAATTGAACTGCAAATGCGTATGTTTATCATTTAAATTTTATATAAATCATAAACTTACAAAAATTATATTTTGCATTCATTTTGAAACTTGTCCATAATATTTGAAAAGGGTATGGAGTGAAGAAAATGCGTGGCAATCCAGAAGTCGTAGACTACTTAAATATGCTGATCGGTGGCGAACTGGCTGCTCGTGATCAATACTTAATTCATTCCCGTATGTATGAAGATTGGGGCCTGAGCAAAATCTTTGAACGTATCGATCATGAAAGCCAAGAAGAAGGCTCACATGCAGATGCATTGATTCGTCGCGTATTGTTCCTTGAAGGAACGCCGAATATGAATCGTGATGATATTGAAGTCGGTACAGACGTTGTGACCTGTTTAAAAGCGGATTTGGCGCTTGAATATCATGTTCGTGAGAAACTAGCACAAGGCGTAAAATTGTGTGAAGAAAAAGGTGACTATGTGACCCGTGACATGCTACGTCAGCAAATGTCAGATACTGAAGAAGATCATACTTACTGGCTTGAAAAGCAAATGCGTTTGATCGAACTGATTGGCTTACCAAACTATATTCAGTCTCAAATGTAAATTGCGAAAGAATCTAAAGACCCAGCACAAGCTGGGTTTTTTATTAAGTCATGAAAACTATTGTTGTAGTTTTTTGATATCTGCCAAAACTTGCGCCGCATGTGTCTGTGTATTCACACTACTGTAGTGATACACAATAATGCCTTTCGGATCAATCAGAAAGGTTTCACGTTTGGCAACTTTCAAAATCCCTAAGTTTCGTACAATACCTAACTGTGTCGCCAGCTTATGCTGGTGGTCGGCAAGAATTGGAAAGGGAAGTCCGAGTGCTTTAGAGAACTTTTGATGTGATGCAACATCATCTAAGCTTGCGCCCAAAACAACCGCATTAGTTTTTAAAAATTGTGGATACAGGGTTTTAAATTGATTGGCTTCTTCTGTACAACCGGGTGAGTTGTCTTTGGGATAAAAGTACAGAACGAGCCATTTCCCTTGATATTGCTTCAGTTCGTGCCATTTTCCATTTTGATCTTGCAATTTAAAGTTGGGTGCGGGTGTGCCAACCCATTGTTTTTGTTTGTTTTGACTGGTGCTGAGTATTGATGTTTCGGCAACTGTGATTTGGGTCGTTGCTATTAAAGCACATGTCATGAAACAGATTTTAAGCAATGAAGAAACTTTCATAGAGCATCAGTTTATATTGTTCTTTATTCGATCTTAACAAATTTTAAAGCGCTGTAGGCTGGCTGATTTTATATTTATTGAAGTCGATTGCGAATGTCTTTTGGCAAATCGGTTGATGTGCTGAAATGCCACTATCAAACTTGCTTTGAACTTTTATACTATGTGGAATCGTTTAATTTTAGAGTTTGTATTGAATCAACATATTTTACTTATTACTGGCTGGGGCGGCGGTCGTAAATTACTTGCTCCTTTACAGCAGGCATTGATCACACAAGGTTATCAGGTCGAATTATGGAATATTTTTGATGCCTTAAATCTAGAAGTGATCGAACAGAAAGTTGAATTGGCGCAGCAATTTGATGTGATTATTGGCTGGTCTCTTGGTGGTCAATTGGCGACGATTTTGGTAGATGAAATTCAAAAAAAATATCAACAACAGAAAGCGCTGATCACATTAGGTTCAAATCCAAGTTTTGTGGCTGATGAACAGTGGCCTGCTGCGATGGATCAAGTCAGTTTTCAAAGCTTCAAACAATCTTTCGAGCAGGATGCAATTTCGACCCTAAAAAAGTTTGGTTATATGGTTTGTCAGGGCACTGATAGCAGCAAGCAAGATTTCATCACCTTGCAAAGTTTGATTCAAGCGCAAAATTTAGATGTGCTTCGAGCAGGATTGAACTGTTTGGAGAAGCTTAATAATGTCAGTATCTTGAAAAATTACACTGGTCATCAATACCATTTGTTTGCTAAGCAAGATTTTTTAGTTAGTTACAAAGTTGAACGCTTACTGCGTAATTTAGCTGTAAAGTTTTTGGAGACTGAATTGGTTTCTGGCTCACATGGCTTTCCATTGTTTCAATCTGAAGTCATAAGTTGCAAAATCTGCCAATATTTAAAGAAAATAGAACAAATCTCTGACTAGCTGGGCTTTATGGCAATTTATTTTTCATTGCCGTGGGTTTAACATCTTGCCACATTGATGTTTTAGCCTGATACATGGAGTGAGGGATGGCCAATTTAACCGATCTACAATTTGATCAGCAGCATATTTGGCATCCCTATACATCGATGACTCAGCCCCTTCCAACGTTTAAAGTGAAACGTGCACAAGGGGTGATGATTGAGCTTGAAGATGGTCATCAATTGATTGATGGTATGTCTTCATGGTGGTGTGCGATTCATGGTTATAACCATCCCGAGCTAAATCAGGCAGTGACCGATCAACTGCAACAGATGTCACATATCATGTTCGGTGGATTGACGCATGATCCCGCGATTCAACTGGCTAAATTACTGTTAAAAATCACCCCGCCCAGTTTAGATAAAATTTTCTTTGCTGACTCAGGTTCGGTTGCTGTCGAAGTGGCCTTAAAAATGGCGGTGCAGTATTGGGCGTCTTTGCATCAACCGAATAAAACCAATTTTGTCACTCCACGTTCTGGCTATCATGGCGACACTTGGAATGCGATGTCTGTGTGTGATCCCGTGACAGGGATGCATCAGATATTTGGTTCCAGTTTGCCCAATCGTATATTCGTTCCAGCACCGCAAATTGGCTTTGACCAAGTGTGGAATCCTATGGATATTGCTGAACTAGAAAAGACACTTGCTGAACAGCATGAAAATATTGCGGGATTGATTCTAGAGCCGATTGTGCAAGGTGCAGGAGGCATGCGTTTCTACCATCCTGAATATTTGCGTCAAGCTAAATTACTCTGCGAAAAATATAATATCTTACTGATCTTTGATGAAATTGCCACAGGCTTTGGGCGAACAGGAAAGCTCTTTGCTTGGGAATGGGCCGCAGTTGAGCCAGATATTATGTGTATTGGTAAAGGACTGACAGGCGGTTATATGACCTTGTCTGCAACCCTGACTACGCAGAAAGTCGCGAATACTATTAGCCAAGGCGAAGCCGGCGTGTTTATGCATGGCCCAACCTTTATGGCGAATCCGCTGGCGTGTGCAGTTGCGCTGAAAAGTACCCAACTTTTAATGCAACAGGACTGGGCGAGTAATATTCAACGTATAGAACAACAGCTAAAGTTGGGCTTGAGTTCGTTAGCTAAACTCAATTATGTGCAAGATGTGCGAATACTTGGTGCTATTGGTGTGGTGGAATTGACCTTTAATGTCGATATGAAAACGCTACAACAGGAGTTCGTCCGTCGTGGCATTTGGATTCGTCCATTCGGTAAGCTGGTTTATGTCATGCCGCCATATATTATTTCTGAACATGAATTAAAAACATTGTTAGAACACATGGTTGAGGTGGTGAAAAACATGGAGCAGCCAGCATGAATCTGCTCAACCATTTTTCAGAGCAGCTTGATCAGCTGAAACAGCATGGCAACTTACGTCAGTTCACGTCAAATCATCAGCACGATCGTTACATTAGTATTCATGATCACAAAATGTTGAATTTGGCGTCAAATGACTATTTGGGCTTGGCGTCCAATGTTCAGCTTCGTGAACAGTTTTTTGATGAGACCCCGAATAATCAACGTTGGATGAGTTCATCATCCTCTCGATTGCTGACAGGAAATTTTCCTGAATATGAACAGCTTGAAGACAATTTAAGCCAAGCCTTTCACGGCCGTGCAGCTCTGTTATTCAACAGTGGTTATCACATGAATATCGGGATTTTACCTGCGCTTGCAGACAGTAAAACCTTGATATTGGCGGATAAGTTGATTCATGCCAGTATGATTGATGGCATCCGCTTATCAACTGCGAAATATGTGCGCTATCGCCATAATGATTTGGCACATTTATCTCAGCTTTTATGCAGATATCATGAAAATGAGGCTTTTGAGCGGATCATTGTAGTGACTGAATCGATTTTCAGCATGGATGGTGATGAAACCGATTTAGCTGAACTGGTACGGATCAAAAAGCAATTTTCCAAAGTAATGCTATATGTCGATGAAGCGCATGCCATTGGTGTGCGCGGTGAGCGAGGTTTAGGTTGTGCTGAACAATATCAAGTGATGGATGATATTGATCTTTTAGTCGGGACATTTGGTAAAGCACTGGCTTCAATAGGGGGGTATCTCATCTGTCATGCGATTATTCGTGACTATTTGATTAACTCGATGCGACCGTTGATTTTTAGTACCGCACAGCCCCCGATCTGTATGGCGTGGACAGATTTTATCTTCAAGAATGTTTTAAATTTAAAAGCAGAGCGTCAATATTTACAGCAAATCAGTCAAAGTTTGCAGCGAGCTGTGCAAGACAAAGGTTTTGATTGTCCATCTACATCACATATTGTGCCCGTCATTATTGGCGAGTCGAATAAAACTGTAGCAAAGGCTCAAGCTTTGCAAGCAGCAGGTTTTTATATCATGCCTGTACGTCCACCCACTGTGCCGCAGCATAGTTCGCGCTTACGCATTTCACTCACTGCTCAAATTACACAAACTGATTTGGATCAGTTGACTCAATTGTTGTGAGTGACTTGTGAATAATTTTGAGATTGATAAATGCCAAGTGGCGTTGCGCTTTGCTCAGGCAGGGCACAGCTATGCTGAACATGCCGTAGCACAAAAAGAGATTGCTCAACATTTATTTGAGTTGATGCAGCAGTATTGTCCAAAGTTGCAAAATCACCCCGTAGAAACCGTTTTTGAAATTGGATGTGGCTCGGGGAATTTAAGCCATTTAATGCTGGAAAATATGCAAATCAATCATTTGGTTTTAAATGATCTGTATGCAGAAATTCAACAGTATTTTCCCTCAAGTCCACAGATTCAGTACTGGCTAGGAGATATCGAACAACTAGAATTTCCACAGCATATCGACTTGATCGCATCCAGTTCGGCTTTGCAATGGGTAGGGAACTTTGCAGGCATTGTAGAAAAAGCCTTTCAAAGTTTAAATCCAGAGTCATATTTTTGTTTTTCGACCTTTGGACAGCAGAATTTACAGGAAATAAAAGCTTTGACTGGGCAGGGTTTGGATTACCTCGATATCGATATGCTTCAAGTCATATTAAGTCAAAATGGTTTTGAAATTCTGCATCTTTCAGAGCAGACAACGGCATTATATTTTGATCATCCAAAGCAGGTTTTGCAGCATTTAAAAGCGACAGGTGTGACTGCGACAGCCTCACATTTTCGTTGGACGAAACAATCACTCTTTGATTTTTATTCAGCATATCAACAGTTTTCTTTGCGTGATGAAACTAGGCAGATGCGTTATGCACTGACCTATCATCCGATTTTTTGTATTGCACGGAGAATGCCATGACAGGGCAAGTTTATTTCATTAGTGGGATCGATACAGGCATCGGTAAAACATATACCACGGGCTATTTGGCTAAAATATGGAATGAACAAGGGGCGCGAACGATCACGCAAAAGTTGATCCAAACAGGCAATGTCGATATTTCTGAGGATATAGAACAACATCGTCAAATTATGGGCACGGGGTTGTTGGTCGAAGATGAAACCAAACTCACGATGCCTGAAATATTTAGTTATCCTGCGTCGCCACATCTCGCCACCAAAATCGATGGACGTGACATTGATTTTGCTAAAATTGAATATGCGACAAAACGTTTAACTGAAAAATATGACAACGTTTTACTCGAAGGTGCGGGAGGGTTGATGGTGCCATTGACTACGAACCTTTTAACCATCGACTATGTTGTAGAGAAGCAATATCCCGTTATTTTGGTGACTTCGGGGCGTTTGGGCAGCATTAGCCATACGATTTTAAGTTTGGAAGCACTAAAAAGTCGTGGCTTGGCACTTTATGCACTGGCTTATAATTTAAATGATGAATCGCAAGATGCATTGATTTCTAAAGATACTGCTGAATATTTAAAAGCATATTTAGCGAAACACTTTCCAGAGGCGTTATGGATTGATGTTCCTGTATTGGCATAATGGGCTAACTCTTTATATTGACAATAGTTGGGCGTATTTATGACGGATCATGCGTTTATAGAACTTGCGATTCAACTTGCGAAAGAAAATATTGAGCAAGGTGGCCGACCATTTGGTGCTGTGATCGTTAAGCATGGCGTTGTGGTGAGTACAGGGGTGAATCAAATATTAATCTCGGGCGATCCGACATCTCATGCCGAGTTAAATGCATTAAGACAAGCCGCACAAAATTTAAATACGACGTCTTTGAAGGACTGTGTCGTTTATGCGAGCGGACAACCGTGTCCAATGTGTTTGGCAGCTCTGCGAATGGTTGGAGTTGAAAAAATTGTGTATGCCTATTCAAATGCTGATGCAGAAGCCTATGGCTTATCTACAGCAGAGATTGCCGAAAAATTAAGACATGAACCTCATGAACAGCAAGGGTTGAGTTTTAGTCAGTTAAAGCCAAACTGTGATCATGAGCTATATGAATTTTGGAAGCAGAAAAATACTTAATAAATAATAAGAGTTTCTTTCTGAGTCACTAACTGTATAGATTTCTGTGAAGAATTAAAAAAGCCAACTGAGGTGATCAGTTGGCTTTTTTTGTTGGAGAGCAATTATTGATTTGCTGAGACACCAATTTTTTTGACATTCAAACGTTGTGCTGCTGCCATCACCATAGCGACATCTTTATATTCTGTCATTTTGTCAGGTTGCACTTTGATCGTATCTTGATCTGCTTGTTGTGCAACACCAGCAAAAAGTGTTTCTAAAGCTTGCTTATTGGCAACGGGTTGACCATTCCAAAATAATTTACCCTGCGCATCAATGCGTAAGGTGACCGGCTCAGGCGGCTTTTCATTGGTTGGCGGTGGCGTACCGTTTGGTAAATCAATATTGATCGAGTTATTTGGAATTGGAATTGTGATAATAAACATAATGAGCAAAACCAACATCACATCGATCAATGGCGTCATGTTGACGTCCAACATAACATCATCGTCTTTATCGGAACCGACATTCATTCCCATACCTTGTCCCTCATCCGATTATGGTGCGGCAACAGGAGTCGTGACAAAAGCAATTTTGCCAATTCCTGCTGCTTGTGTTGCACTAATGACTTCATCAATCGCTTCATATTTTGTCACCTGATCGCCACGGATATGAACTTCAGGTTGCGGACGCTTTTTAGCTTCCGCTTGTAGTCGACTGATCAGCGTGTCTTTATCTGCAATGTATTTTTCATTCCAGAAGATATCGCCATTTTTATTGACAGCAATCTGAATATTGATCGGTTTAGTTTCATAAGGTGTGTTTTTTTCCTCAGGTAACTTCACCGGAACTGTATGGATTGCAACAGGTACTGTAATTAAGAAAATAATGAGCAGCACCAACATAATATCAACCAAAGGTGTTGTATTAATGGCTGAAATTACATCATCTTCGTCACCATCTGAATTGACCATCATTCCCATGGCTGATGCCTCTCTTATTTTGTGTCGTTATTATTGTTTTTGATCTCACCGCTTAAAAGTACGGTGTGTAGATCTGAACCAAAGGTACGAACATTATCTAGAACTGCTTTATTACGACGCGTTAACCAGTTATAGCCAAGAACCGCAGGTACTGCTACAGCCAAACCAATTGCCGTCATAATTAGGGCTTCACCGACTGGGCCTGCAACTTTATCAATAGATGCTTGACCTGAAATACCAATTGCCGTTAAAGCATGGTAAATACCCCAAACTGTACCGAACAAACCCACAAATGGTGCAGTCGAACCGACAGTTGCGAGAAAAGCTAATCCACCACTTAAATGGCTTTGAATTTTATCGATAGCACGCTGGATTGAAATAGTCACCCATGTGTTGAAGTCGATACGTTCCAGCAGATTACCGCCATATTTTTTGGTTGAATTAATGCCTTTTTCTGCAATAAAGCGGTATGCACTCGATTCGTCTAAGGTTTCTGCTGCGCTATCAATTGAAGCAGCATCCCAAAATTTAGCTTCGGCTTCTTTGCCTTGACGTTTAATTTTAGCTTGTTGAATAAATTTAGTGACCATGATGTACCAAGTTCCAATCGACATCAGGACCAAGATAAAGAGTGTCGATTTAGCAACGATGTCACCTTCACGCCATAGTGCTTCTAAGCCATACGGGTTATAGACTTCTTTGGTTGCTGTAGGCATTGGTGGCGGTGCAGGTGTATTTGTTGTATTCGTAGTTTCTACTTGTGTTGTTGCAGTATTTGCAGATTCTTCAGCAAATGCTGCTTGCAGTGGGAGTAATGTACTTGTTACTAAAACTGTAGCAGATGCAAAAATACGCGCAGATTTCATCATTTTATTCATTTATATTCTCCAAATTTTTGTAGATTCATTAATCAAGTTTAAATTCGTATTCAATATCAAACCAATCTTCAACTGGCTCACCATTTTTGAGTGCAGGCTTAAATGTACATAAGCTGAATGCTTTGCTAGCAGCCTTATCTAGAGATTTAGTACCACTCGATTTTTTGACCTTCACTTGTTTCGCACTGCCGTCAGGCCCAACCAATACAGAGATGCGGACAGTTCCTACTTCTTCTGCCATTGCAGCTTCACGAGGGTAATCTGGTTCTTTACATCCAACGCTACCCTCAGATGCACCACGTGTTTCCCCAGCTGGTTTTGGAGCAGGGGCAGGAGCGGGTGCTGCCGCAGCGATTGGTGCAGGTGCTGCAACAGGGCTAGGAGATGGAGAGGCTGTAGGCGTAGGTGTTGAAACGGCTTTCACTGTTTGTGTTGGTGCAGCTTTTTCAACAACCTTTTGTTCAGGTTGAGGGTCTGGTGTTTTGAGCACTTCCTTAACGAGTTTTGGTAATTCAGGTGGTTTTTCAATTGGTTTCGGTTTTTCTGGCTCAGGTTTTTTATCTTGAATAATGATTAATTCAACAGGTTCTTCTACAGTTTTCTCACCTTTTTTGGACAGGCCAGTAATTAATCCGTAGAGTACAATGAGATGCAGAAGAATGACTGCCCCAATTCCGATCAGGCGTTTGCCGGAATTATTTTCTAATTCGGAAAAGCTTTTGCCCATTACTACTCCTGAAATGTGAGACAAACAATCAATAGTGAAATTGGCACTTGAGATATAAGTGTTTTTTGCATTTTTTTATGTTTGACTAATTAATTAAATAAATAGTGCCAGTACAATTCCAGTTGGAATCGTACTGGCAAATTTAGCTTTTAGAACTTGTAAGTACCACGGACATAGAATGTACGACCAGTAGGATCGCTATAACGAGGGTCATAACCATATTGGAAGTTATCTAATACGTTCGATGCAGCAGGCTCTTCAGCAAATAGGTTTTTGATACCACCAGTGATTTCTAAGTTTTTGAAACCACTGTATGTTCCTGCAACGTTATACAGTGTGTAATCAGGCACACGGTGTTTATCAAATTTTTCTTCGCCGATTTGGTTTTGGTCATCGTAGCCACGGAAGAACTGTTGTTCGAAGATGATTTTCCAGTTTTCATAGCTCCAATTTAGGTTCGCTGTGTGCTTCCAACGTAAAACAGCAGGGTCGTCATACACACCTACTAAGCCTTCCCAATCACCGCCTTTTTCTTCTTGGTAGTCATTTTTGATGACATAGGTACCATTAATGCCAAAGCCAAAACGACCTGTCGCGGTTAATGGTGAAAGATAATCTAAGCTAATGTCGATACCTTGAGTTTTAATACCCCCTGTATTCATTAGAATGGTATTGATGTATTCAATACGACCATCGGCACCACGCACGAATAATGAAGCATATTTCTCAGGATCTTCAAAAATTGAAGTTTCACCTACTTGACCAACTAATTCTTCAATTTCAATGTTGTAATAATCAACAGCTAAAACTAAGTTTTTAATTGGTTCGTAAACAAAACCTGCGGTAAATGTTTTAGATTCTTCTGGCTGAAGATCTGGGTTACCACCTTGCATACGGTAGAACTGAGTATTACATTCGGTTTGATATTGAGGTGAAGTTGGATTACCGCCTGGACAAAGGACAGGGTCGTTATATTTTGCGCCAGTGTAGGTTTTACTTTGTTGCGCATTAATTTCCCAAAGGCTTGGAGCACGGAAACCAGTACTGTAGGTACTACGGAACATAAGTTGCTTCATTGGTTCCCAACGAATACCGACTTTTGGATTGAAAGTGTCGCCAAAATCGCTGTAGTCGTCATAACGTGCTGCAAGTTGAGCTTCAATTGTTTTGGTAATTGGAATTTGAAGCTCAGCAAAAGCGGCAGTAATATCTCGGTCACCTTTACTCAGAGGTTTGTCTGGGTCAATACCACTACCCGGTACAAGGCGTACTAACTCAGAGTTTACTTTTGCTTCCCAATCTTGCGTTGTAAAACTTCCACCAAATGCAAAACCAACATCACCAGCTGGTAAGGTGTAAATCGGGCGGCTCACGGTAAAGTCAAATGTTGTGGAATCAAGTGTTGCTTCGTTTGTTGTTCCACTCACATTTAATGAGTTCCAAACGTTAGCATCTGCAGATGGACCAAATGGGTTGATTGTGCCGTCATTTAATCCTTCTTGTAGTTTGTTACGATTTAAGTATCCACTTACAAAGCTATCTGATGCTTCGCCTTTTGCGTAAGTTACGCCACCGTTGATATCCCAACCGTATGCTTCACCTTCAAGTCCGGCAAAAATACGATGTGATTCATTGATAGATTGTGAAACACGGTTGCCCGCTTGAGAGCGTAAGTAAAGTTGTAATGGATCACCACTTAGACCATCTACACCAGGGGTAATACCCTCGCCTGGATAATATTGACTGCTTTTAGGAATCGTGACAGAGCGGCTGTAGACGTCTGGAGCAATAGAAGTCGTCACTTTGCTTTTTGCATAGACATATTCACCAATAGCGTTGAAGTTATCGCTAAGTTTGATGGTTGCACGACCAATTGCAGACAAGTCCTCAGTTTCTGGCTGAATACCAATTAAAGCTTGTGTATTGAGGAAGCAGAGTCCGCCATCTTCAGTGACATTGGTTAAATTATTACAATTCGCTGCACCACCATACGGGTTCGCTAATACACCTTCAGGATTTCCGTCTGCATCTAAAGGCCCGCCGTTTGGATCAAGAAAGTTAGCAGGGAAGCCATTTGCTGAACCAGCATCGATACCTAACTCAGGTAGAAGGCCACCATGACGGCTGACTTTACGGTCTTTTGCCATAATTTCTTTGGCTTTACGGTAGTCAATTGCGCCATAAACGTTAAAACCTTGTTCATCTAAGTCGCCATAGCCACCAAAAATCGAAACATCGTATTCTTCGCCGCCTTTATCTTCTGGTTTGAGTAAACCACCGCTAATACCTAAGCCAGTGTATTGTTTTTTGGTAATAAAGTTAATTACACCTGCGATTGCGTCAGCACCATAAATTGCAGATGCACCATCACGTAAAACCTCAATACGTTCAACCATTGCAAGCGGAATAGTGTTTAAGTTGGTTTCAGATGTACTAAATGGGCTATAAGCCAAACGACGTCCATTGAGTAAGACGAGGGTTTTATCCGGTCCAAGACCACGTAAGTTTGCTGTTGAGCCTGAAGTATTACTTGCACCAACGTTTTGCGCTGTACTGTAACCTGCTTGGTTCGCACTAATTTTAGTCAATGCTTCTTCAGTTGTTGTGACTCCTTGCTTGGTTAATTCTTCAACTTTAATCACGGTAATTGGTGAAGAGCTTTGTGCGGAAACCCCTTTTATTGAAGAGCCCGTTACAGTGACTTTGGCTACTTTCGTTGGCTTAACTGTTTCTTCTTCATTTGTTTCTGCTGCATGCGCTAAAGATAAACACAGCATACTTAAACTAAGAGTACTTAATTTAAGTATTGTTTTGCTAAATGGTGTGCCCCCCCACAGATTTAGCATTTTTTTTCTCTTTCATAGTAAAAGTATTCCTTTTTGTTGTAGTTAGCGATATTGCTTGATTCTTTTTAAGCAATTCAAGTGCCATATTTATATTTAAATTTTATTTTCAAATATAAAATACTGATAAATATCTACATTATTGATTTTAAATTGGAGAAATTTAAGATGAACGGTAAGTATATTTTTTAAAATTATCCTTTTGATTGGGTTTTATTGGGAATTTAACATTTGATCAAAAAAAATAATAAAAACATGATTGGATGCAAATAAATTCTAAAAAAGTGTGATTTAATTCGTATTTATGTATTTGATTTATAAAGCTAATAAGATAAATAAATAAAAAATAAAAACTATAAATTCAGTAGCTTACTTGAATGCCATCTGTCATTTCATCTGAACATGATCCATTATGAATCACGAATGTATTATATTTGTGCAGAATGTGCATGGATGAGTACACATCCAAGAGTTGAATTTTTGATAAAAACGAGCTTTACTCGGAAAGTCACTATTAGTATAAATTTATCTTAAAAAATGAATTTAAAAGGATATTTAATTCAGATAACTTTCAACCAAGGAGTGGTGGCATGAATTTCGCTTTATATTAATTGCTGTATTAAGTTCTACGTTTAAAACTCAATTTAAACTGGATTGTTTTATTTTAGTGAGGGTGGCTTTATTTAAAGTCTGCTTGCGGCTTTGTATTATTAAAAAATCATCAGAAAGGAAAAGGTTTGGAAACTAGAAAATTTAAAATAGCGCTCCTTGCATTATTAATTTCAACAGGGATGATGGCCGAGGTTCAAGCTTCTGCACAATCGAATAAAGTTTTAAATATTGCATTTGAAGCACCTGATGATGGTTTTGATATGGTCAAAACCTATAATTATTATAGTGGCAATATTGCGGAAGCGATTTTTGAACCCTTATTGAAATATGACTATCTAGCACGTCCTGTCGTTCTTGTCCCAAATACCATTGAAGCGATGCCAAAGATTGAACAAGAAGGAAAAGTCTATACCTTCAAAATCAAACGAGGCATCCATTTTTCAGATGATCCAGCCTTTAAGGGGAAAAAACGCGAGCTGGTTGCGCAAGATTACATTTACGCAATTCAGCGAATTTTAGATCCAGCTAACCGTTCTCCGACTTATTCATTTATTGATGGCAAGATCTTAGGGGGGGATGCGGTCGTTGCGGATGCAAAAAAGTCAGGAAAATTTAATTACAATGCAGCAATTGCCGGCCTAAAAGCGATAGATCCTTATACTTTGCAAATTACTTTGACGCGCCCTGACTATAATTTCCAATATATTTTGGCCTATGTTACGTTTGGAGCAGTTTCAAAAGAAGTTGTTGAATTTTATGGCAATAAAATTGCACAACATCCTGTAGGAACGGGGCCGTATCAGCTCAGTAAATATGTGCCACGTAGCAAGATCGAACTGGTTGCAAACCCGAATTATCGTGGTTTTGTTTGGAATTTTAAATCGACAGGCACAGCTTGGGACAATCAGTTAGTTAAAGAAATGAACGGGAAGAAAATGCCGCAAATCGGCAAAGTTTCCGTCAGTATTATTGAAGAAGAACAGTCACGGTGGTTAGCATTTAAAACAGGGCAGCTGAATTTTGATAAATTGACCTCAAATGCAGTACCGCAAGCCTTAGATTCGCAAAATAAACTTAAGCCTGATATGCAAAAGCTCGGCATTAAGCATTATCCAAATAAAGATGCTGAAATCACCTACAGCATGTTCAATATGCAAGACCCGCTTGTCGGTGGTCAAAGCCTTGAAAAGATTGCGTTACGCCGTGCTATCAGCATGTCATACAATCAAGCTGAAGCGATTAAACAGTTATATCAAGGGCAGGCCGTAAAGGCTGAAATGTTTTTGCCAGAAGGTGTGAGTGGCTTTAATCCAAAATATCGCAGCAGTTTGGGATATAACCCATTGCTGGCCAATAAATTACTGGATCGATTTGGGTATAAGAAAGGTGCTGATGGTTATCGAACCTTGCCCGATGGTAAAGCGTTGACCTTAAAAATAAATACTGAAAATAGCTCTAAATCAGTGATTCAATCTGAGTTGTGGAAAAAAAATCTCGATGCCATTGGGATACGGGTACAGTTTAAGGTCAGTAACTTTGCTGATAATTTAAAAGAAGCAATGCAATGTAAATATATGATGTGGTCAGGAGCGTGGATTGCAGATTATCCTGAAGGGGAGAACTTTGCTCAATTACTATATGGGCCAAATTCAGGACAAGGGAATTTAAGTTGTTATCAATCTAAAGCTTATGACGCACTATATAAACAAGCAATTGTGTTGAAACCTAAAGATCGTGAACCTTTTTATGAAAAAATGAACCGTCAAATTGAAGCGGATAACCCTTGGATTATCCATTCTACACGGATTCGTAATTGGTTAATTCACCCTGAAATTCAGGGGTATAAAACACATCCAATGATGAACACCAGTTGGCAATATCTCGATATTCAGCCTAGTAAAAAATAATTGAGTCAGGATTACAATGAAGCGAAATTCGAATTTTACGCTAACCAAATTTGCTACAGCGTGTTTGATGGGGGGAGTGCTATTCAGTGCGATGCCGACATTAGCAATGGCAAAGAATCCAGCAGATCCAAATAAAGTTTTACGTCATATTTTCCCTGTCGCAGAAACAGGTTTTGACCCAGTTGGCGTACATGATCTGTATTCTGCACATGTGAATACCTCAATCTTTGAAACCTTATATACCTATGACTATTTAGCATCACCAGCAAAGTTGGTTCCTAAAACGGCGGCTGCGATGCCAGAAATCAGTGCTGATGGTTTGACTTATACCATTCGCCTGCAAAAAGGCATTTATTTTGCTGATGATCCTGTGTTTAAGGGCAAGAAAAGAGAGTTAACCTCGGCTGATTATGCATATACCTTTAGACGTTTAGTCGATCCACAACTTCGCTCACCAAACAGTTGGCTACTCGATGGCCGCATTTTAGGCATGGAGAAGGTTTTAGATAAGGCGAAAAAAACAGGTAAGTTTGACTATGATGCACCAATTGAAGGCATACAAACTCCTGATCGTTATACCCTTGTCATTCGTTTAAATTCTCCAGATCAAAACTTTCCAATGTTATTGGCTCATCAACCTGCATCGGCTATGGCACGTGAAGTGGTCGAAAAATATCGAGACAAAGCGGGTTTTGTGATGGGTAAACCGGTGGGTACAGGGCCATATATTTTGACACGCTGGACACCTGGCTCACGAATTATTTTAAAGGCCAATCCCAACTATCGTGGTTTTGTCTGGGACTTCAAGGCATCAGATGCCAAAGATGAAAAGATCGTAAAAGCCATGCAAGGCAAAAAAATGCCGCAAATTGGCGTGATTGATATTCAGGTGATGGAAGAATCACAATCACGTTGGTTGACCTTTGCAAAAAATGAAGCGGATTTGTTGGTACTAGATGGAGATTTGTCGGTACAAGCCTTAAAAGATGGAGAGCTAAAGCCTGAGTTGGCTAAAAAAGGTATCCAAATGTCGCGGATTTCTGATCCCTCTATCGACTATCACTATTGGAATATGCAAAACCCTGTGGTTGGAGGTTTTAGTAAAGAAAAAATTGCATTACGTCGTGCAATGGCGATGGCTTATTCAGCAGATAATCAAATCAAAATTTTGATGAATGGTGATGCACAAAAATTACAAAGCCCAATTCCACTCGGTGTTGTCGGCTATGACCCGAATTATAAGTCGAGTATTCCATACTCAGTTAAAGCGGCAAATTTATTGCTCGATCGTTATAACTATAAAGTCGGCGCAGATGGCTGGCGTACTCAACCGAATGGTAAACCGCTTACGATTGAAATGACGATATCGGGCAATAGTAGCCGTAGTCAGCAGTTGGGCGAATTTTGGAAGAAAACTTTAGATAGCATTAAAATTAAAATGACAACAAAGTCGATGCCATTTGCAGAAGCTTTAAAAGCCGAAAAACAGTGTAAAACCATGTTTAAAGCATCTGCATGGATCGCAGACTATCCAGATGCAGACAATTTTATGCAATTGTTCTATGGCAAAAATATCAATGTCACCAACAACGGCTGTTCAAAAATTCCTGAATACGACCGTTTATATGAACAGACGCAGCGTATGAAACCGGGACCGGAGCGTGATGCAATCTATCGGAAAATGTCACGCATATTAGAAGTGTACATGCCTGTCCAAATTAATTATGCACGTTACCGTAGTGTGTTGTCGCAACCACGCGTGATTGGTTATAAAAAGCATCCAATTTTGGCAACAGAATGGATGTACATCGATATTGACCCGAAAAAATAAAATGGAACAAAACTGGAGAAATTATGAAAAATAAAGCTTTGAAACTCACCACCCTCAGTATGTTGATGATCGGCGCTAGCCAATTCGTTCAAGCCGAAGATTCAATACGGAGTACTTTGCCAAAGTTCCAAGCCAAAGAAATACCTGCGCTGTGTGATGCCAAAATTCAGCAAGTGAAAACAGATTTAGCGGCATTTGAGCAAAAAAAGATAAAAAATAATGCAAAAGCAGCACCTGTTTTGGCGGAGTGGGATCAAATTTTTGCCAAATTTGAAGATTTTTATGGACCAATCGGACTATATAGCAACGTCGATCCTGATGAGGTTTTACGTAAGGCTGCGGAAGATTGTGAAATTAAAATTATGGAGTTTCAAACTTCGGTTTATCAAAATCCAAAACTTTATGAGCAAATTAAAAAACTCAAAACCAATGACGAAATTGATAAAAAAATGCGTCAAGACATCTTGGATGGTTTTGAAAATACAGGGGTACAATTTACACCTGAAAAACGTGCTCGTTTGAAAGCTATCTTTGATGAATTAGCAAAAATTGAACAAGAATATGCGCGTAATGTACGAGATAATAAAGAAAAACTGGAGTTTACACCGGCGGAGTTGAAAGGCTTGCCAGACAGCTATATTTCGGGCTTAAAGAAAAATGAAAAGGGCAATTATTTGCTCGGTTTTGAATACCCAGAATACCGTCCATTTATGGAACTAGCAGAAAGCGATGATGCGCGTAAGCGTTACCAAACTGCATTCACGCGTCGTGGTACTGAGAAAAACTTAGTATTGTTAAAGCAAGCAATGGATTTACGTTATGAAATTGCACAGCTCTTTGGTAAAAAAAGCTATGCCGAATGGGTGTTGCAACACCGTATGGCAAAAGACCCTGAAACAGTGAATAAGTTCTTAGCCGATGTTCATCAAACGGTGGCACCTTTAGAGAAAAAAGAAGTTGAGACTTTACGTGAGTTCAAAGCGAAAAGCCTGAAAATTCCACTCGAAAAAGCTGAAATCAATCGCTGGAGTGAGAGTTACTGGAGTGAAAAACTTCGCAAAGAAAAGTACCAAATCGATCAAGAAAAATTGCGTGACTATTTCCCAACCCAAGCATCTCAAGAATGGATTTTTGCCATTTCATCTGACCTTTATGGCATTGAATTTAAGCCTGCGAAAGTTGATGTTTGGCAGTCAGAAGTTGAATATTATGATGTAAAAGATAAAAAGACCGGTGAGCTGCTTGGTGGTTTATATATCGATAAATACCCACGTGAAGGGAAGTACGGTCATGCAGCTGTTTGGGGCGTAAAAGGTGGTAGTACCTTGACTAAGCGTAAACCGATTTCTGCTTTAGTGACCAACTTTAACCGTAAAGGTTTAAATAGTGATGAACTTGAAACCTTTGTTCATGAGTTTGGTCATGCCTTACACGGTATTTTGTCGAATACACGCTATGCATCTCAATCGGGGACTTCAGTAGAGCGCGACTTTGTAGAAGCACCTTCACAAATGTATGAAGAATGGGCGCGTCGTAAAGAAACGTTATCTACACTCGCAAATTACTGTAATCCAACGTGTCCACCTGTAGATGATGCACTGATTAATAAATTAAAAGCAGTTCATAGCTATGGACGTGGTTTACATTATGCACGTCAAGCCTTGTATGCAAAATATGATATGGCACTTCACTCATCAGATGCTTTGAGTGTTAAACCTTTAGATGTTTGGAAGAAAATGGAAGGCGAGACAGCTTTAGGCTATGTCCCAAGTACTGAATTCCCAGGACAATTCAACCATATCATGGGCGGTTACCAAGTTGGCTATTATGGCTATATGTGGTCTGAAGTGATGGCACTCGATATGTTGTCTGCTTTCGGAGATAACCTAAATAACCCTGAAGTGGGACAACGCTACCGTAAAACGATCTTGTCGCAAGGTGGTCAATATGAAGCAGAAAAATTGGTACATGATTTCTTAGGTCGTAAACCTGATAACAAAGCTTTCTTTGATGAAATTACTGGACAACGAGTGAAGTAAGGACAACTTTATGCTGGCATATATCATACGGCGTATATGGCAGATGATCCCAACGATGTTGGGGGTTGTTCTGCTCATATTCTTCTTATTTAACTGGGTAGGTGGGGACCCTGCATATATTTTAGCAGGCAAAATGTCGAACCCAGAGCAAATTGAAAACATCCGTCAACAGTTGGGGGTTGATCAACCCTATTATGTACAATTGTGGATTTTCATTAAGCAGATTTTAACTTTTGATTATGGAATGAGTTGGAGTACAGGTGAGTCGGTGTCAGATATTATTTTGACCCGTCTAGGACCATCGCTGACGATTTTAATTCCTTTAACTATTTTGCAAACGATCATTTCAATTGGTTTGGCACTTGCTGTGGCTTCAGTTCGTGGCACATTAACCGATCGTATGATTATGATGCTTTGTACGATTGGTATGTCGATCAGTATTTTGGTTTACATTATTGTTTTCCAATACGTATTTGCATATCAGTTGAGTTGGTTTCCGGTTCAAGGCTGGAGTGATCACTTTAGCGAAAACTTATTTAAATACGGTTTACTGCCTATATTAATTATGTTGGTGGTGAGTATTGCGCCAACTTTGCGCTTATACCGCAGTTTTGTATTGGATGAAGTCAATCAAGACTATGTTCGAACTGCGCGCGCAAAAGGTGTGGGTGAAAGCCGTATTTTAGGTGTACATGTACTGCGTAACGCCTCAATTCCAATTATTACCGATGTCATGTCGAGTCTACCGGCACTGCTGATAGGCGCTTTCCTGATTGAACGATTCTTTGGTATTCCGGGTATTGGTCGTGAAGTCATTATTGCTGTTGAACGCAGTGACTTCCCTGTCATTAAGGCGATTACAGTCTACGTTGCAGCGGCTACAATGATTTTTAACTTAATCGCGGATTTGATTTATAAACTTGTCGATCCTCGCGTTCAGTTGAAGTAGGTGGCCTATGCTAGGAATATTCAATAAGACCAAAGCAACGGCATCAACACCTGCATCGACTGGCTTGTGGAAGTTGGCGATGCGACGCCTAAAGGCCGATAAATTAGCGATGGTGTCGTTGTTCGTTGTACTGTGCTATTTCGTGGTGTTGCTATTGTCGATGACAGGCGTGGTTGCATCCAATTGGAATAAAGAAGTGGCAGTTAGTTATGCACCTCCAAGTTTTATTGGGGCGGAACTCAATGAAACAGCCAAAACCAAAGCATCAGCAGAAGATATGGCATTGCCTGAAAATCCTGTTGATCCTTTAAAAGATGTAATTGCTGAACTGAATGCAGAGATTGCGACTGAGCAAGGTGGTGCCAATGCAATTGACTACTATGGAGTTGTCGATCCACTAGCAGAAGATATGAAAGCGATTGATCAGCAATTGGGTGGCCATTTGTTAGATCAACAAAGCGAGCTAAAACAAACTTTACCGTTTGGTGCGGATAAATGGGGGCAGGATGTCCTGCAAAAAACCATTAAAGGTGCTGAAACATCTATTATTGTTGGCGTGGTAGCTGCATTACTTGCTGTCGTGATTGGGACAATTTTAGGGGCAATTTCTGGCTATTTCGGTGGTTGGGTCGATGATATTTTAAACTGGTTCTATAACATTTTTACCTCGATTCCGTATTTGCTCTTGGTTCTTGCGATTGCTGCTGTACTACAACAAAAGGGGATCTTGTCAATTGTCCTCATTCTAGGACTTACTGGATGGACGGGGGTGTATCGTTTGATTCGCGCAGAGTATATGAAACATACTTCGCGTGAATATGTACTCGCTGCCAAAGCGATAGGGGTGAGTCATTTCCGACGCATCTTTGTGCATATCTTTCCGAACGTCAGTCATATTGCATTGGTGCAAATCTCGATTTTAGTGGTGGCCTTTATTAAGTCAGAAGTGATTTTGAGCTTCTTGGGATTTGGCGTTCCTGTTGGGGTTGTGTCATGGGGAAGTATGCTTAATGAAGCACAAAGTGAATTGATTTTAGGTAAATGGTGGCAACTTATCGCAGCATCTGTAGCGATGGCGGTATTGGTTACGGCATTTTCGATGTTTACTGATGCACTGCGTGATGCATTAGATCCAAAATTGAAATAACGAGGGGTAAAGGATGACGGAACAAAATCAAACTGTTAAACCAACGCTCCTCAGTGTTCAAAACCTGAAAGTGAGCTTTAAAGCCGAAGATAAAAGCTATATCGAAACGGTCAAAGGAATATCTTTTGACATTCCTGCCAATACAACTGTGGCACTTGTGGGAGAATCTGGTAGTGGCAAGTCGGTGACCTCGTTGGCAACCATGGGGCTGTTACCACGTGACCAAAGCCGTATAGATGCAAGTAGTAAAATTATTTTTGAAGGGCGGGATTTACTGAGTCTGTCACCAAGAGAAATGCGCAATATCTGCGGTAAAGATATTGCGATGATTTTTCAGGAACCGATGTCGTCACTCAATCCTGTCTTTACGGTGGGCGATCAAATTGCCGAAGTATTACGACTTCATCTAGGTATGAGGCGTAAGCAAGCCAGAGCACGGACTTTGGAGTTATTGAAGGAAGTGGGTATTCCTTCTCCTGAAACGAAAATTGATGCCTATCCTAGCCAAATGTCAGGTGGCCAACAGCAACGTGTCATGATTGCTATGGCAATTGCGTGTGAGCCGAAGTTATTGATTGCAGATGAGCCAACCACAGCACTTGATGTGACGATTCAAAAGCAAATTTTAGATTTACTCGAAGCCTTGCAAAAGAAACGTGAGATGTCGATGCTGTTCATTACACATGATTTAGCATTGGTAAGTGAAATTGCCGATCAGGTGATTGTCATGCGTCATGGAGAAATCCGTGAACAAGGCTTGGTCAATGAAGTGCTGGATCATCCTAAAGATATTTACACACGCGCTTTGCTCAAGTGCCGTCCTCAGATGTCTGAGCGTCCTTATAAATTGCCAATGATCAGTGATTTTATGCGTCAAAATGGTGATGAGCTGATTGAGGATGTGCATTTATCTGAGGAAACCCGTAGACAACGAACGCGTGGTCTTACGGGTAACGAACAGATTATTTTAGATGTCAAAGACCTGAAAAAATCTTTTTATAGCCGCAAGGGTTTATTTGGTAAGGATGAATATCAGGCGGTCAAAGGTGTCTCGTTTCAACTGGCGAAAGGTAAAACGCTCGGGTTGGTTGGAGAGTCTGGCTCAGGTAAAACCACAATCGGCCTTTTACTGATGCGTCTACAGGAAGCGACAGGTGGTCAGGCGCTGTTTGAAGGTCATGATATTTTGGCGATGAGCGAAAAAGAATTTACCCAATATCAGCGCAAAATACAGATCATTTTCCAAAACCCATATGCTTCACTTAATCCACGTTTTACTGTGGGTCAAATTCTGATGGAGCCGATGCAAGTGCATCAGATTGGGAAGGATGATGCAGAACGAGAGCAAATGGCGTTTGATTTACTTGAACGTGTCAGTTTGCCTGCACAAGCATTTTATCGCTATCCACATGAGTTTTCTGGTGGTCAGCGTCAACGTATTGCCATTGCACGATGCTTGACCTTAAAGCCAGAAATTTTGATCTGTGATGAGTCTGTCTCTGCATTAGATGTTTCGGTTCAAGCCCAAGTTCTGAATTTATTGCAAGACTTACAAGATGAGTTTGGTTTGAGCTATATCTTTATTTCACATGATTTATCTGTAGTGAAATATATTTCTGACCAAATCATGGTGATGAACCATGGTGATATCGTTGAAATTGCAAACTCGGATGAGTTGTATAGATCGCCGCAGCATGAATATACCAAGCGTTTGCTGAGTGCGATTCCACAAACCACTGAACAATTTGCTTAGTAATCATAAAAAAACCGCTCAAATGAGCGGTTTTTTTATACTTAAGAAATTAAAATTTCTTAAAGCCTTTGTTGTTTCCGCTAAATGCGCGACTTGGCACCGAGTCATTACGACGCTCACGATTGCCAAAATTGTCGTTACGACGTTCACGGTTACCGAAGTTTTCACTGTTGCGATCATTACGGTTATTGTTGAACCCTTCGTTGCGACGCTCTGAACGATTAAATCCATTGCCTTGGAAACCACCTTCAGTACGACCAGTACGACGTTCGCCACGATTGTCTTGATAACCATTGCTTTGTTGTGGCTGGTTTTCGTCACTGTCACGACGTTGTTGGCGTAAGTAACCACCGCGACGTGCTGCCATTGGTTTGTCTTGCATACGTTCAGTACGACGTTTCGCCATACCAAACAGGCCAGTACCTTGACGTGGTTTAAGTTCAACCGACTTGGTTAAGTTGTCAATATCTTGTTTATCTAGCTCGATCCAACGACCAGTACGCAGTTCGCGTGGCAGAATCACTGAACCATAACGTGTACGTAAAAGACGGCTCACTTTTAAGCCTTGAGATTCGAAAATACGACGAACTTCGCGGTTACGACCTTCTTTTACGACCACTTGATACCAACGGTTAATACCGTCACCACCAATTTCAGAGAATGACTCAAATTTTGCAGGGCCATCATCTAAAACAACGCCTTGTAACATGTTATTTTTTAACTGAGGAGTGACTTCACCCATGACACGAACGGCATATTCACGTTCGATTTCGCTAGAAGGGTGCATTAAACGGTTCGCCAGTTCACCGTCATTCGTGAACAGCAATAGACCTGTAGAGTTGATATCTAGACGACCTACCATTACCCAACGATCACCTGTAATTTGAGGTAATTGTTCAAATACCGTTGGACGGTTTTCAGGGTCATTGCGTGAGCAAATTTCGCCTTCTGGTTTGTAGTAAATCAACACACGGCGACGAATTTCGTCTTCAATTTGGAACTGAACTTTACGACCATCGATGCGAAGCTCATCACCCGGTTCAATACGTTCACCCACTTGGGCAACTTGCCCATTTACGCTCACACGACCAGCGGCAATGACTTCTTCCATATAACGGCGAGAACCCAAACCAACGCGTGCGAGCACCTTTTGCAATTTTTCACTCATGACAGCATAACCTTAGAAATTATCATCAACAGTTCACCTATTTATGACTTCGGTGCATTCGCATCGAGGGCCATAAAAGCTTCCTTGGCATCCTGCAGGGGAGGCAATTGGCCCAAAGAGGTTAGACCAAAAGCATTTAAAAATTGAGGCGTTGTAACTAACAACGCGGGTCGTCCAGGGAGTTCACGAAAACCAGATTCTTTAATCCAGTTCCAGTCAAATAACGTACGTAAAATTTGACTATTGTTGGTCACCCCACGGATTTGCTCAATATCTGCGCGGGTTACCGGTTGATGGTAAGCAATGACAGAAAGAGTTTCGAGCAAGGATGGCGATAAACGAGTTGGTCGTTCAGGCCAGGTCTGTGCAATAATATTACGATATTTTGCACGTACTTGAAAACGGAAACCTTGAGCGGTTTCAACAAGTTCAATTGATCTGCCGTGTTGCAGCATTGAAAGTTGCTGCAAATATTGGCGTAATTCGGTTTTACTGAAACGGTCTTGGAAAGCCTCTTTTAAACGGGCAATACTCACTGCCGCTTCACTGGCAAAAATAATGGCTTCAAGCTGCATCAAAATTTCATGCAGATTATCTTCTGAAGTCACCGCAGTCATTTGTTTAAGTTCAGTGTTCATGCACGTGCTCCCTGAATTGCAAGCGGTGCTTCTACACCTGATGCGACAATTTGAACTTTTTGTTGGCGTGTCAGTTCCAACACGGCCATAAATGTCACGACAACACCCATGCGGCCTTGGCTTGGTTTGAGTAAGTCCGCAAAGTCTAATACTTCACCTGACTCAAGCTTAGTTTCAATATAAGCAATACGTTCTTCGAGTAAGACAGGCTCTTGCAAAATTTGGTGGGTAACTGGTTCTGGTCGATTAAAAACACAGAGTATGGCATCACGAAGTAATTGAATGTCATAGCCATCATTGGTTTCGACAATAGTTCCTAAACTGACATTGGTATCGAAAGTATCCCGATCCAATACTGTCATTTGACCTAATCTTTCCGCAGCTTGTTTGATGCGTAAATACGTTTCTAAACGGTCAATCAATTCTTGTTTAGGATCTTGTTCATGTGCTGCGGTCGACTTAGGTTTTGGCAATAATAGACGCGATTTTAAATCGGCCAATAGGGCTGCCATCACCATATAATCTGCGGTTAATTCAATATCTAGAGATTTCATTGCATCCATATAGGACAAATATTGGGATGCAATCGGGGCAATATCGACTTGTAATAAGTCGAAGCCATTTTTTTGAATCAGGTAAATCAGAAAGTCGAGTGGTCCTTCGAAATGCTCTAATAGAATTTCAAATGCAGCGGGTGGAATGTACAAATCTTCTGGAATAGCTTCTTGCCACTCATCCAAAACGCGAATGTGTGGAGCATCTTCCATAGAATTATGGACAGTTTGGTTCATTGCAATTATAGGCCACGCGAATTTTCAAAGGCATGCAGACAGCTTTCGCTTCGATCTCACATCGAAAGTAAAAGCACAAAAGTTATAGGGAATAGTGTAATGGAAAAATGCGTTTAAAGAAATTACTGAACGGTTGAATTGGGTAAAAAACATAAAATTTATAGGGAATAGGCTTTATTTATACACATGTAAAATTTTAAAGCTGTGATATCGATCACAACTTGTGTTAATTATAAATAATACACTCATCAATCCATGAACTTATTTAAGCTGTGATGTCTGGATGGTGGGCGTCTATCATGAAATGATTTGAATGAATTGACTAAAAGAATATTTGCTATGCCACAACAATATAATCAATGGGGTCAGGCCGTAGGGATGACGTTGGCGCAGTTTGAACCTTGCCAGTTCAGATGTAAAACCGAAATGGGGCAATCTGTTCGGCTTATTCCAATGCTGCCAGATCAGCTTGATGATAGTCTTTTACAGCGGCTATGGCAGACAGTACAACAAGAACCCGATGAACGCTGTTGGACGTATTTGCCTTATTCTCAAATTCAAAGCATGCAGCAATTGCGTGATTATTTTCAGCAATCCTTTCATTTTGCCGGTTCGATGCACTATGTCATTGAGGTAGGTGATGCCATTGTAGGGTGGATTGGATTGCTCAATGTACGCCCAGCACATGCTGTCATCGAAATTGGCAATGTCTTTTTTTCAAGTTTAATGAAGCGATCAACCGCCGCAACAGAAACCATTTATCTATTGTTAAAAGCATGCTTTTCAGCGGGATATAGACGGGTGGAGTGGAAGTGTGATGACTTGAACACGCCTTCGAAAAACGCTGCTTTGCGTTTTGGCTTTCAATTTGAAGGGTTGTTTCGTCAACATGTGATTGTGAAAGGTCGTAACCGTGATACCGCTTGGTTTGCGATGTTAGATCAGGATTGGCCAATGTTGTCTCAAGCTTACGTAGCTTGGCTCGATACAAACAACTTTGATGAGCAGGGGCAACAAAAAATTCATTTAAAAGAATTTATGCAGCTTTATCGCGCTTGAGCAAAAGCCAACTATCAAGACTTTGAGCCTGTTAGTCATATCTTTTTTCAAGTGCAAATTCTATGATGTGCTGGCACTGCGCTTGCGAGCAGAGATTTTGACTTGATCGGTGTTTAAATAGTGATTTGACCGTTGATGCATGCAGAAAGTAAGAAAAAGCCTGCGGCTGTGTTGTCGCTGTTGGTAAAATTAAATTTTTATCTATTGCCCTTAGTTGAGCCGTGGATTCTAAAGTCCAAGGCTCAGTGGCATAAATGGCAAGATGATTAAGATTGTTTTGCTCGGAGACACTGAGGTCTATCGCATTTTGGAGCTTGAGTAAAATCTGAAATAAAGTCATCAGGTCGATTCCTTTATCGAAAGGTGCTTTAACCGCGTTTTGAGCAGATGACCTTTACATGCTGTGCCTCTGATCGGTAACAGCATGTATTTAACAGTACATGCTATTCAAAGGCACGGACATCACCGACACCACGGCGAATCACTTCAGGGTATTCACCTGCAAGGTTTACAACGCTAGTGGTATTTAAAGTACCTAAACCGCCATCAATCAATACATCTATGCGTTTGCCGATTTGCAGTTCAATTTCGTAAGGATCATCAATCGGTTCTTTTTGGCCTGGTAAAATTAAGGTCGATGTTAATAAAGGCTCACCGAGTTCTTTGAGTAATAATTGGCAAATCGGGTTGCTCGGAATGCGTAGTCCAATGGTTTTCTTTTTAGGATGCATTAAACGGCGAGGAACTTCACTGGTCGCAGGCAAAATAAAGGTAGTGACCGCAGGGGTGTTATTTTTCAATAAACGATACATGGCATTATCGACTTTGGCATAAGTGGCAATGTCAGATAAATCTGCACAAATAATCGCATATTGATGTTTAGCATCGAGCTGACGAATTTGGGCAATGCGTTCCATGGCATTTTTGTTCCCAATTTGGCAACCGATGGCATAGGCGGCATCTGTAGGATAAACCACCACATCGCCGGCACGAATCCGTTCAACGGCTTGCGTAATTAAACGGGGCTGAGGATTTTCCGGATGTATTCTTAAATGCAACATATCGTTTTCCTCTTATTATTAAAAGCTCTAGACATTATGTCGCGGTCTATTCGCTTTGTGCAATGTGAAATGCAGTCAAATTGTATAATTTAATCAAGCATTTCACGTTGAAATTCATTCGCCTGTAACATTTTGCCAGCACGTGTACAGTGGCAAATGCATTGGATAAAGCGCCAAGCATCGCGTGGAAGTTTGGCTTCGCCCTTAAAATAAGCCTGTAATTGTGCATAGACATTATCTTTAAAGCTGCTGCCATCACCACCTTCACCAGTGAGGTTATCAAGTGAGACACGAAACTTACGCCCAAATGCTTTGGCAAATAACCATTCGATCGCTTGGGGCTTAATTTCTACCTGTTCAAAGAGGGCTTGTTGCTCTTTACTACGACCATCAGGTGCATACCAATAGCCTAAATCGGGAAGTAAACGACGCTGATCGCCAGCAATGGTCCAATGGCTAATTTCATGCAAGGCGCTATTGAAATAACCATGAGCAAATTGAATACGAGCAGGGCCGTTTGAATCAGCAGGAAAGTACTCGGGCTCACAGTCACCTTTCACTAAGCACACATTCAGGTGGGAAAACCAATGATTAAAGTGTAAGATGAGCCATTCGACGTGTTCTGTTTCTGTGGAAAGTTTCTCCCAAGCCGAGAGTTGCACTTGGTCGGTTGAAATGTCAGAATCAAGCGTTGAAATTGTGCTCATAAGTGATGAAACATTCACTTCTGTTTGCGGCTGCAACAGATGCATAACTTAAGTTACCCAAATGGTCTGTCTAAATAAGTACAAAATTGTATCTTAATCTTTGACAGAGTACTGATGAATTTGTAGAATTGCCGCCTTAATTATGTCAGCAAATACCTTTCCGGCACAGATTGAGCCGTTTAAATGGGCTGAACAGGGCTTTAAATGGTCAGGAACACTGCCATTATCTCGCTTTGTTCGTATTGCTCGTGAAGCTGTTGGATCAATTGATGATCAATTGATTAACATAGACTGTAAGCTATCAATGGATGCTTATCATCGCATTGTATGGCTAGATGGTCATGTTGAAACAAATGTTCCAATGGAATGCCAGCGTTGTCTGGATACTGTTGAGATTCCACTTGTTTTAAGTTTTCATCTAGCTCTTGTAGATGACGAGTCACTGATAGAGCGCTTGGATGAGGATGCTGATTTCATCGTTTTAGGTGAAAGTGAAGCAACAACCAAAGGTTCATATGATGCACCTGCGACTGCTGATTTACTCTCACTGATAGAGGATGAATTGTTATTGTTGATGCCTTTGTCACCTAAGCACGACGCTTGTGAACATAAGCATCAACCTGCCGCTGAAGAGCTTGTTGAAGAAAAACGGGACAACCCGTTTGATGTTTTGGCAGGTTTGAAGGGTAAACTTAACTAATTTTTGTGTTATACTCTTGAGTATAAGACAATCGAATTTGTTCTGATCCATTTTTTCGATCTTTGTAAGGAGCCATCATGGCCGTTCAGCAAAACCGTAAAAGTCGCTCTCGCCGTGACATGCGCCGTTCACATGACGCTTTAACCGAGAATGCATTAACTGTAGACCAAGCTACTGGCGAGACTCACCGTCGTCACCACGTATCTAAAGATGGTATCTACCGTGGTCGTCAATTATTCGCTAAAGCATCTGCTGAATAATTGGTGATGTATTAAGCGTCAAGCTTAGTAGAAAAAATGGGAGCGTTAAGCTCCCTTTTTTTGTACCGATTTTTTGTTGCATTTGGCAATTACCAAGACAAAAATTAAGTGTTAAATTTCCGTCCCTGAAACAAGCTTACATGGGATTGTGTTGAATAAATGTCCAAATAGCATAAATTCACCAGTCTTGATAAAGGATTTTTTTATGTCTGCTAAACAACTCGAGCAAGCAGCTCAAGCTACTAAAACTGCATTCGTGTTCCCGGGTCAAGGGTCACAGAAAGTCGGCATGCTCGCTGAACTTGCAGAACAGTTTAGTAGTGTGCAAGCAACATTTGCAGAAGCATCAGAAGTAGTTGGCTTTGATCTTTGGCAAATTGCGCAAAGTGGTGAAGGGTTAAACCAAACAGAATTTACTCAACCTGTACTACTGACTGCCAGTATTGCTTTATGGCGTGTGTGGTTAGAGTTAGGTGGTGTTGCACCGAAATACCTTGCAGGTCACTCATTAGGTGAATACAGCGCCTTGGTTGCTGCGGGAGCGATGAGCCTAGGTGATGCCGTTAAACTGGTGAACCTACGTGGTCAGTTGATGCAAAGTGCTGTACCTGAAGGTCAAGGTGCAATGGCGGCAATTTTGGGTCTAGATGATGCCAAAGTCATTGAACTTTGTGCTCAAGCAGAAGGCCCAGGTTCAGTAGATGCTGCAAACTACAATGCACAAGGTCAAGTTGTCATTGCGGGTGATAAAGCCATGGTTGAAGCGGTTATGGCTGCTGCTAAGGAAAATGGCGGTAAGGCAATTGCACTTCCGGTTTCTGTGCCATCGCATTGTGCATTGATGAAACCTGCTGCTGAACAGTTTGCGACAGCATTGGAACAAACTGCCATTGAGCTGCCTACTATACCTGTAATACAAAATGTAGGCGCTGAAATCGCGACTGATGTAGCGCAATTACGTCAGGCGTTAACTGCACAGTTATACCAATCTGTACAGTGGACAAAGACCATGCAGTATTTGCAAGACCAAGGTATTCAGTACATTGCTGAATGTGGTCCGGGTAATGTCCTTGCGAATCTCGCAAAACGTTTGCCAAATATTGAAAAAGCATTCCCACTCGACACGAAAGGTCGTATGGAAGATGCACTGAATGCCATTTTAGTGGCAGAAGGGAAAATTGCATGACACAAGAACGCAAAGTTGCTTTAGTAACAGGTGCGAGCCGAGGGATTGGAGCAGCAATTGCTCAGCAATTGATTCAAGACGGTTATTTTGTTGTAGGTACTGCAACTTCAGAAGCGGGTGCGGAAAAATTATCTGCTGCTTTTGCTGAAAATGGTGCGGGTAAAGTTCTAGATGTACGTGATGCAACTGCAATCGATGCATTGGTATCAGACATTGAGCAAAACTTTGGTTCTGTATTGGTTTTAGTGAACAATGCGGGTATTACCAAAGATAATTTGTTACTTCGTATGTCAGAAGATGATTGGGATGACATTCTCAACATTCATTTGAAAGCCGTTTATCGACTTTCTAAACGTGTTTTAAAGGGCATGACCAAAGCACGTTTTGGACGAATTATTAATATTAGTTCTGTGGTTGCACATTTTGCTAACCCAGGACAAGCAAACTATTCTGCTGCAAAAGCAGGGATTGAGGCCTTTGGTCGCAGCCTTGCAAAAGAGATGGGAAGCCGCCAAATCACTGTGAATGCAGTGGCTCCGGGCTTTATTGCAACAGAAATGACAGAACAGTTAAGCGAAGAAATTCGTAAAAAGATGAGTGATCAAGTGGCTTTAAACCGTTTAGGTGAGCCGCAAGATATCGCAAATGCCGTAAGTTTTCTTGCTTCTGAAAAGGCAAGTTACATTACCGGAACTGTATTACATGTAAATGGTGGTTTATACATGAGCTAAGCGCTCAAGTATAAACTTTCAAAACGATTTAGATTCAATTAAACTAACGGCATTAAAAACGCCACAAGCAATGAGGAGAATTCCTGTGAGCGATATCGAACAACGCGTAAAACAAGCAGTAGCTGAACAACTTGGTCTTAAAGCAGACGAGATCAAAAACGAAGCTTCTTTCATGGATGACTTAGGTGCAGACTCTCTAGACCTAGTTGAATTAGTTATGTCTTTCGAAAACGATTTCGACATCACTATTCCTGATGAAGATTCAAACGAAATCACTACTGTACAATCTGCAATTGACTATGTTTCTAAGAAACTAGGTTAATTTTAGATTTCAGCGATGCTGATTTAAAAAGCCACCATTCGGTGGCTTTTTTTATGCTGAATATTTTGTTTTTACATTAGCTTACGTTTCTGTCACCAACAACAACTCAAAAGCGGTTATTTTTTAGCTATAAAAATAGAGTTTGAACAATAGTTAAATTATTTAAAACAGTAAAAACAACGGAGAAAAACATGGGTCTTTTTGATTTTGTAAAAGGAATTGGTAAAAAAAATACAGCGCCTGCAGAACCTCAGGCAGCGCCAGCAACACCTTCTGAACCATCTGCACAAGAAATTGCCAATAAGTTATTGGGTCATATCAAAGCACTGGGCTTACCTGTAACTGGCTTGTCTGTGAGTTATAACGGGACTTCAGATCTAGCAACAGTGAAAGGTCAGGTGCAAAGCCAAGCAGATCGTGAAAAGATTATCTTGGCGGTAGGGAATATTGATCATGTGGCGCAAGTGGATGATCAGTTGACTGTAGCAACGCCAGAACCAGAAAGTAAATTTTATACAGTTAAATCAGGCGATAATCTTTCTAAGATTTCTAAAGAATTTTATGGTGATGCAAATCAATACAATAAAATTTTTGAAGCAAACCGTCCTTTGCTAAAAAATGCCGATGACATTTTCCCAGGTCAGGTGCTTCGTATTCCTGCATAAATATTTGTGTTTAAAGTAAAAAAAGCCATCTTGTGATGGCTTTTTTTTGTATGCGTGAATGGTGAAGTTGAATATAATGCGGCTGAAATAATTCAAAATAAGAAATCAATGAAACAAAAAATCATCTTTATTTTCTTGCTGTTGCTTGCAGTTGTTGTGTGTTTTTGTCTTTGGCTGCGGTGGGATGAGCGTATTGATCCTCGGGTGCTCAAGTGGCAGCAGTCTGAAATTTCTTATCATTCAAATTACACACAAGAGCCGTATTTTAACTTGCTTGGGCTGAATGCCGCAGATCGGTTTTCGGCATTGAATGTTGGGCGCTATCGTTATCATCAAGATTGGGCATTTAGTTTGTTGGGGCAAGAGCATCAGAATGTATTGGGCCAGCCATTGAATGCGAAGCTAACACGTGAAAAGTGGTCAGAAGAACAGACGAATTTAGTTGCGGAGTTTCAGCAATTGCTGGTCGATGATCCTAAGGCAGCTAGCGCATTTGTTGTTGAGCATCATCAGGTGCTCGGTGCGCTGATACAGCAAGAAAAGGTGCCGTTGCAGCGCTTTAACACATGGTTGCAGCATGCAGACCAATACCGCAGTTTAAGTATGCCGAGCAATTCCGCATATCCAGACTTTAAGTATTTAAATCAGTTGGCGATCCTTTATCAGATCAATATTGCGTTAAATAAAGAGGATAAGCTGGATGCATATATGGCTGAATATCACAGATTGCAGCAGATGCTTGAGCGCCCGAACTCATTGGTTGAAAGGATGCTGATTCAAAACTGGCTGGCACGTTATGTCCAAATATACGTAATGAACAATTAAAGACTGGACAAGTAGTTTATTTGGAGCCTTTAAGTACTCGTCAGTTGAGTTTGCGCTCAGCAGCGCAATTGGAAGCCTATGGCGTATATGCGGTGTTGAAGCAGGTGCAGCAATCATTGGGCTGGAATACCTCCTTGATGTATTGGTTGTGTTTGCCAAATCAAACTGTAAATCAATTGTTTAAGCAATATGAAGAGGCGGCACAGCTATCTGAGCTTTCTTATGATTCGTTTAGGATGCAGGGTGGTTAAAAACAGGGACAGTATTCATCTTGGCATATCAAAAATTATTTGGGCAGTAAGCGTCCGCTGAACACACCTTATGAATTCATCCTATAAGCCTTAATTTAGTCCCCACTTAGAAACAAGTGGGGACTTAAATTTATGACTACAAATCATCAGACATCCATCGCATCTCTTGCG
>NZ_VOZH01000025.1:0-54714 GCF_013419875.1 Acinetobacter sp. YH12049
GCCTATTTAAGTGATGTGCTGAAAAGGTTGCCGACACATAAAGTGACTCAGATTGAAGAATTGCTACCACACCGCTGGAAACCTAAATCGAATTAAAAAATAGGCATGGGGTTCAGCGGACGCTTACAGTTGAGCTAAGAAAAAAACCATTCAACTTAATGAATAAGTTGAATGGTTTTTTTTATTGGAATGCAGAACAATACTAACCTTGAATCAGCTGTGTTAATTCATCGACATAATCTTGCATTGGTTTTGGATTTTGATCTTTTCGGCTTTCAATATTTAAACGTAAAAGTGGTTCAGTATTCGATGCTCGAACATTGAAGCGCCATGCACCAAAATTTAGACTGACACCATCCGTTTCATCAATTGCAGGATTTTGATTGGCAAAGTGATCAAAAATCTTTTGAATGGTGGCTTGAGTATCCGCAACTTTAAAATTGATCTCCCCTGAACAAGGGAATTTTTCAATCATATCTTCAACCAACGAAGACAGTGTTTTTTGCGTTTCAGAAACGACTGATATAGCCAACAACCAAGGAATCATGCCACTGTCACAGTAAGCAAAATCACGGAAATAATGATGCGCACTCATCTCACCGCCATACACTGCATTGTGCTCACGCATTTTTTCTTTAATGTATGAATGCCCTGATTTAGACTGAATCGCTTCACCTTGGTACTGTTCAATGACATCAAAGGTATTCCAAACCAGACGAGGGTCATGCACAATTTTCTCACCAGATTGTTTCAGTAAGAATGCTTGTGCCAATAGACCGACAATATAATAGCCTTCAATGAATTGGCCTTTCTCATCAAATAAAAAGCAGCGGTCAAAGTCGCCATCCCAAGCGATACCCATATCTGCATGATGTTCAATCACCGCATTACGGGTACTGTCACGGTTTTCAACAAGAATAGGGTTGGGAATACCATTCGGGAAAGTACCATCAGCATCATTATGAATTTTAATCAATTCTACTGGAAGGTTAAGTTGTTTGAACTTTGCTTCAATGGCATCAACCACATGACCAGCAGCGCCGTTGCCCGCATTCATGACTAATTTGAGTGGGCGAATTTTAGCAGGATTAATATAAGACATTAAATGATCAATATATTCAGGCAGAATATTGTACTTTTCAGTTAAGCCTTTGGCTGTAATTGCATTAAAGTTGCCTGATTCAGCCAGTAAGCGAATTTCTTTTAGACCTGAATCTGCTCCAATGGGGCGTGCATTTTCGCGGACCAATTTCATGCCGTTATAGTCCATTGGATTATGACTTGCGGTAATTTCGATGCCACCTTGTACATCAAGATGAAAAGCGCCGAAATAGACTTCTTCAGTCCCAGTCATACCTAAATCTAAAACATCAACACCCGCATCATTCAGACCTTTGATGGTGGCTTGCTTTAAAGCTTCACTGCTTAGGCGGATGTCGCAGCCAACCACAATTTTTTTAGGTTGATAAATTTGCCCATAAGCGCGACCGATTTTATAAGCAATCTCTTCATTGAGTTCTGTACCGAGTTTGCCGCGAATGTCATAGGCTTTAAAACAAGTAAGTTGTGTCATCTAAATTCTCGAAATAATTCCTGCGAAGTAAGGAAGGTATGATTATAGAAGGAAAATCGCTCCTATATGCCAAGATACTGTTTAACCTTTATATTGATTTTACCTTTGCTAAGATTCGTTGAGCCCAGTCAGCGTAATAATTTACATCTTCTAGTTGTTTCTGTTTAGAAGGATGATTAATTGTAGTAAAGGCAGTAATACCTCTTATCTCAGATAGAAACTTTTTAGGCCAACTGAGTGATTGAGACAGTATCGAATTGTTTAATATATCCAAATCTGTCTCAATTAATCGTTGAGTTTTTTCTTCATATGGGAGTAATAAGGTGGAGATATTTTTTTTACCATCTGAAGTATCAATTTCACACAAATAAAATTGATGGTTATTTTCTATATTAAAAATTTTATAGACATAAAAGTAGCGTAATTGATTGTTTGCAAACTTATGGCCTCTGAAACGTTTATATATTTTAAAAGGTGAGTTCTTGATTTCTTTGGTTTTATATCCCTTTTCTTCAATTTGCTCCAATAGTTTAATCAAGTCTTTATAAGTGACTCGCTCTAGTTGAATTTCTGATTCTGTTGTAAATCCAGACACTGTACCCTCTATATCTCCTTCTCCACCAGCAAATCCTTCTTCTTGATTTTGATCTTTATCCATTTGCTTTCGTCTTTTACGTACTACAGTTTTAGCAGGAGGTGTCTCTAAAGAAATTTTTAATTCTTCAATTGTATAAATTTCTCCAGGTAGGTTTCTTAGCTTGGCCAGTAGTTTATCGATATCTGCCTCAGCATTTTTATTCAATTTCTCTTTAGGTTGACTCGCTGGTTTTGGTTTGTTTGAACCTTGCCCTTGAGCATTTTTGACCTGTTGTATGATTTTTTTTGAAGTGAAATGAAATTGAATAGGACGGTTGATAGCTGTATCAAGATTTTTGAAAGATGTAATGCGCTCAATTCTGTAAATACCTGTTTCTTTATCATAAATTCCATCTACTGTTAGATCAATATTTTTAAGATCAGGCACTTCCATGTCAAAATTAAAACTTTTAGCGCCTTTTTGATCAATAATTGTTTTCTGATAAATACTAAGGAAGGCTTTATTTAAATCAGGCTGTAATAAAATTAAAGCGAGCTTCTTCAAAAAATGAGGATCAGAGACATCTGCGTTCATAATTTTTTTGTTTTTTGCTATATTAATATGAATAGCCTTTTTATCATTTCTATCCACTAAAACATCGGTTGAATAATTTTCTGCAAAAAGTGCCGCCCGAATTAAATAAGGATGAGAGAAAAATAAATCGCGGGCCAAGATAAGCTTAGGTATTTGAATAGTAATATTTTTCTTTAAAACTGTTGAGTAGTAATTAAATTCAAAACATATCCGGCCTTCATGTATTTTTTGATCCTCACCCTCCGGTAAAATAATAGTTCTAAATGTTGTGAAATTTACATGTTCAAGTGTGTGAGTGAATAATTTTGTAGGAGAGGCATCAATTTGGGTTCTATAGCGGTATAGAAGAACACTCTCAATCGGTAATTTAAGTTGAATAGGACGGTTAATAATAGGGTTAAACAAATGAGTATCAATATCAAACCGAGTTTGACCGCGTCGACTAATTTTTGTCGCAGTATAGTAAATCATCTCTTTTGGTAAAAAGTCGGTTGAACAATCACTCATTTTTTATTTCTTCCCAAATATTATTAAAAAATCGACGTGCTTCTGGCGTTAATCGCTGCTCACTTAATCCTGATACACGTAAAAAAACACTCGGTGGATAGTATTTATTCTCAGTTTGTTGACGAATATATGTTCGTGTCAGACGACGTATTTGATAACAATCCACCGACTCAGCGTAGCGCTCCAAAAATGCTTTGGTCAACGGCAGAAAATGCCAGTTTTTTTCAATTAGGCTGACATGCCCAAGTTGTTTAATTAAAAACTTTTTGGTCCATTGTGGGGAGTCTAAGTCTTCTAATAATTCATCACGTATTTTAATCAATTGTTTCATAAACTGACGATCCCGAATACTCCAATCGACACGTGGTTTGGGTAGAGAGAGTGGTGTCATGATAGCGGTTTGATTGATTTGTAACAGCCAATCTTTATGATTGCGATATAAACGTGCGTACAGTGCACCATCATGTTTACGAGCTAGTTTGACTGACATATCCTGAATCAATTGTATCCATTTCAGTTGATCATCTGACAGGACTTGGTAAGTCTTGTGTTTTACAGTGACAGGAATGGCTTGTTCCTCTATACCTACTGTCGCTAGATCCAAATACTGTTGGTATGTATAAATAGGACTTTGTTCGGGAACAAGTGCCTTTAATACGATGAGATGCTCAAGATAAGAAAATGCTTTACGATGTTTTCTACAGATATTCTTGAGCCAGCAGTTCTCAGAGCTCAGATCACCTAATTGATAATATTGAAGAAAACTTTCGCCCCAATAATCGACAACAAGCTGACGGACTTTTTCGTAATTGATATTTTTTTGACCTGACAGTAAGTCTCTGTCTTTCAATAGATTGAAGTAGGCATTTGATAAAATCGAAACATCTTGTACTGCATTATGGCTAGATTGAATAAGTAGATCCTCGATTATTTTTGCTAACTCTAGATGACGCTTTAAGTCTTGTGAATTAATAAAAAGTTGTGAGGAGTCAATAAGGACATTTAAATGAGCATTATAAAATCTTCGGTCTAGCCCATTGCAAGGAACAGAGCTGACAAAAAGGGCAGATTCATGCTTTATGCAATATTCATATCCTGTAATCTGCCAGCTACGTTTCCAATACACTTCACCATATTGTTCCATCTGTTCTTGCCAACAATGCGGACAGAACCGAAAAAAATTCACAGATTTAATTCGCGACGCATTTTTCCCCAACTTGGTATGTAATGATTGATACTGTTCACCCTGCAATACATGTACAGCATAACGCATCACTGTATCAGGTTGAAACGGTTGATAAATTGGTAATAAGGTGTGCTGGTTGATTAAATGGAGTGCATCATAGCAATCGGGTAGATAACTGGCCAATTTGTCTATGTAAGACGGTAAATCGTAAGTTGGCGTCAAATTTCTATTATTGAATAATTCTTCAGTAAGGTATTTGGAACTTAAAATTCCATTGTGAATAGCATAACGTGCAATCACACTGTAAATTAACTCATCTGGATATGGTATTGGAAAATTTGAAATCATAATACACTTACTCTCTATTTTTTGTTTAATGCAACACAGGAGAGGTGGGATCAAACAAATAGTGAGATGATTTTAATAGCTCATAAACATCGACTTCCTTTTCTTGTGCTTGACTGAAAAAATTCCGTAAGTCATTGGCTTCAGTGCTCTTCCATTCTTCTGCTTTCATGACTTTGCGTGATGTTCTTGGTTTTCTTACCGAAGTTGTGGTCTGAGGCTGGTCGAATTTATCTTTTGCTACAGAGCCGTCTAATACTTCCAGAATATGCTGGAGTAGTACCTGTAAGTTCTCGTTTGGATATTTTTTTAATGCAGAAGTGACATGCAGATCTATTGTAGCAGCGGGGTGACCTAAGGCCGTTAGCATACCTATCAGTGTGGAATAATGTGGTCCTAGATCTTTATGCTGTTTTTCCGTTTTTAATGCAGCTTTGAAACGGTGTTGTTCAACATATTCCTCAATTTGAACTTGAGGGATAGTTAAGTCAGAATACCGTGCAATACGTGTGGGGTTGCCTGAGCGGAGTGCATCCAAAATATCGTGGACTGGCTGTAATTGTTCTTCGTAGACTTTTTTAAAAAGTTCAGATGTGATTTTTTCCAGACCAATGGTGATTGCATGAATCTGCACCAAGCAGAACAGTTTAACCACTAAATCTGGAATGCCCTGCGTATAATAATACCAAGTGTTTCTTAATTCATCGGTCAGTTCAGCTGGTTGTTGAATCCATTGATATTGCCACAGCTTGTTGGTAAAGGCATACCATTCAGAAATGATCATTTGATCAGGGTCGCCAGGATCGGGAATAGGCGCTTCATTTCGCATAGGTTCCCAGATTAAAGAGCCTAATCCTGCACTGCGTCTAGCTGACCTTAAGTCTTCTTGCAGGATTTCATTCGCTTTAGGTGTCCCAATCATCACGATAGGGATCGATGCCACATTCACCAGCGTGACAAAGAAATTAAGAATGATCTCAGCCCCGCCAGATTTTTTTGTATTCAAATGCTGGATTTCATCAATGATCAGAAGTCCAATAGAATAATTATTTGCGATAATTTTCATCTGTTGCAGCATTGCATTCACATTTAAGCGGCTTCTGGTGAAACGATGCTCAAAGTTAGTATCTCCTAATGCTAAATCTACTGCTCTAAAAAAGTTTGAACATAAGTTTTTTAAAGAGCTGTCATGCGGGCAATCAATTTTAAGGAAAACAATTTGTTTTAATCCTAGCTCTTTATGCTCAATCACTTGCGGGTAATAACGCAAAATCTTGTTCATCGTCGTTGTTTTGCCGCTTCCTGAGCATCCTATAATTGACATGCTGGTCGCAGTTGATTCTGGAGGTGCATATCGGTAAGAACTTTCATTTGATGGTTCAAGTTGTTGAAAAGCGGCGTGTAAATGCCTTTGTCTATCACCATTATTGATGTTTCTACTCACGTAACCTTGCCGGATCATGATAGAAATTTTTTGTTCCAGTGATAGATGTTTGGTCAGTGGTTGAAAAAAATCATGAGGCAGCTGAGCAATCAGATGGATTCTTTCTGGTTGGGGTAAGAAACGTTGTTCTGGAATAAATTTCAGTTTTCCCCGTAGGTGTTTAATGACTGACTTTGTATCAAGGATAGGCGGTAATTTAGTAATGAGAGGATTATCCCCATAGATGTCTTGTATCGATGTATTAACTACTATTTCATTATTATTCATTCTTCATCGTCCTCTTCAAATAATTGTCTCATTAAGTCTGGTTGACTGGTTAAATCCAGATTGCTGCTGTCAGATTGGGATATTTGAGAATTGTCTTGGTTGGGATTGATAGTCTGGATAGAATTGCTGGGTCTGTTCTGGAGATGTTCCGCACGTTCCACTTGGATAGCTTCTTGTTTATTCTGACGGATATCCCGAGTACGTTGTGCTTTAGAAAGTTGGTGTACTCCTACTTGAGCCTGCCGACTCTGTGCTGCATGAATGATTTTGTCAGTAAAATCCTGCAATTCACTGATGGCTACAGACTTTAGTTGCGAATGCTGTTTTTCAACAGTTTTGATCGCTTTTTGAATTTGTTCAGCTTCCCACCAGGTCAGATGCTGATATTGACGTGAGGCATCACTTAAGTGGGCTTCCCAGTATTCCAATTTATTTTCATCAAAGAAAACATAAATGGTATTTACTGAGTATGGGTCAAAACCAATCCGCAACTTTTTCGGGCGGGATTTGGTCGTGTTACGAATAAACCAGCCTTGTTGATGCATTTCCAAACATTGATAGACTAATCCTTTGACTTTAAGTCCTTTATCACTTAAGGATGCATCGATCCTAGGTAGCAAGCCAACATATAGTGATTTGTTATCCACTTGTCTCAACATCCCAGTACGGTGCTGTAGACCCCACTGCCAGAGCTTAAGGGGTGTAGAAGGCAGGTCAGTCGGCATATCGGCACTACGATCGTATTTCGTCAAAATATCAAAATTATTGCGTAACAAGACGCAGCTTAAGATGATTTTTCTGAACTCTTCCAGAGTTAGACAAGCTTCTAGTCGATAATCATGTCCGCCTTTCTTTTTTTCCTTGAATCCAGAAACAACACCAATATTCTCGTAGGATTTAAAGCGTGACTGAATGATTCCAAAAGCCCTCTCCACAATACCTTTGGCATCGCTTCGATACGGTGGCGCATTTTCAATACGAACAGAAAAGTTTTTTTCAAGAAGTTCAATTTGATAGCCAATTAGTTCACCGCGGTCTGCAAGTATGGCACCAGGTAAACCATAAATAGGCCAGTCTTCTGGTTGTATTTGCAAGCCATAACTCTGACAGAATGTCACTTTATCTTGGATTGCAACGCTGAGGCATTGTATAGCTGTGTTAAATGAACTGTTTTCCATACCGACATAAAGTCCAGTAATCATCCTGCTGAATACATCGATAACAATATATACGGTAGGTCGGCCAATAATCTGTGATGGATCTCGTGATGATACTAGATAGATGTCAGCGACTGTTGAATCTATCTCATAACGTGCACCAGGACCATTTGCTTGCTTGGTCGCTGTTGAAGTCAGAGGTTTGTGATCTTTCAGGGTTTTCTGATTCTTCAGAATTTCCTTGGAATTGTTCTTATTTCTATATCGCGTATTATAAAAGTAGTAGAATTGAGCATACGTTGGAATATCTCCAGCTTGCACTTGATGAAAGTGCTTGGAAAATAAATTTTTAAACCGAAGATAAGTTTCGTTAATGGATTGTTTTTTGACAGGAACTAAATACTCTTCGATGGCTTTCTTAAAATATAATTCAACCTGTTCAGTAACATTCTTACCTTCATTTGATTCATAGATGCGTGGTCTGCCAATTTTTTTATCACCTATCGTTCTTTTTTGGCCTTTTCCACCTGAGTTTTCATAGTCCGGTACCAAAGCATTTATCGTTTGACCACGCTGCCAGTAGCGTCTTAGGAGTCGTAGAATTTTATTAATTGATACTTCTTTCTCTAGATGTAGAGTTTTAATTTTTGCAGTCCTGATTTTTGCATTGATAAGAACTTGTTCATCATTAATTAAATCTTGAATAATTAAAAAGTTTTCATCTCTTTTTTTGAGTTGAATAGAATCTTCACTCAAGTTTAATCGTTTTAAGTATTCATAAGGATCTTGCGCTGGTATCAGGCTTTGATCATCTGAGAGAGTTTGAAGTTCCTTAGACAAAATGAGTTCAGGAAAAGCATTTTTATTATCAATCGCAATCCATACCGTATACTGCGGTAAGAATTTGAGTATTCGGTATTGTGTTGAATTCAAGATGTAAACTGAATTAATTAGTTGCATGGACTGTATTCTCATTCTGGAGCAAATTACTTGCATGAATATCAGAGAGTTTAAGCTCCAAGTACGAAATTTCTAGATTAAATTGAAGTATTCGCAGTGCAAATAATTTTCTAAACAATGCGAGCGTCGCTCCGATACCCATTTTTTGAGTTTGGTCAAAATGCTTACAAAATTGGATTAATGAGCTTTGAGGGTACTGGCTAATTTCTTCCATAAAATAAACTGCTAGATCGATCATGTGATTTGTTATTTCAAGGTCATTTTTTTCTACATACAACCATTTAATGTTCTCTAGTACCGTAGCAGGAATGTCTTTTTCAGTAATCAACTTGAACGGCGTATTGTGCTCTTCTTCCCAGTAGCGACGTTTAATTTCTAATGACTCAATAACATGAGCTTTATTCAGATCTTTGCTGTAAAGAGTGTCAAGGGCTATAGAAAACTTACCAAAATCAACTAAAAAATCTGAAGATAGGGTAAAAGGTATATAGTCAATCGACACTTTTTTCATTCGGAAACGAGAACAGATGGAGTTAAGATCATAGATATCCAAAGGATAATGCTCGCGAATATCTGTAACGTTCTGATTCCAGTCAAGCAGTAAAAAGGTAGATAGCTCTAGATCAGAAAATAAGTGATGAAGACGTTTACTGACACGGCCTTGTACTCTGTGAGAGCGACCAATTGAACTGAAGTTTTGAACAGTTTTACAAGGTTTATAATCGCGTCCATGGCCCTGGCCATACCCTTCTGTTACTAGTTCTTCATAGTTTTTTATAATTTTTGCCATACAGAAGACCTGTGGGTTTTGGTGGATAATTAATCATATCTGAAGCGGGTTAATTTTGTATTTAGCAAAAACATACAAACTTAAATATATTTATATACAAACAAAATTTTATAATTTTTATTTAATTATTTATTTAATTCAGCAACTTAATAATTAATATGGTATTTTAATACTCAATTAATGAGTTTAAAAAAACGTTGATGATAGGCAAAAGTATTCAAATTACATCTTAGTAAACATCGTTGCATATTCTTATGTAAACCAATTGCATATTCAGACTCAAACCCGACCATTCATTTTGGTTCATAGTAAAATGCTTATTTTCTATTCCAAATATTTTAGAACAAAATATGTAAATTTGGATCTTAAAGTACTACCTTAATCTGCTATAATTTGTACATCATTATGATGTACAAATTGGTGGAAAATATGGCTAACTTAGCAACAGAACGAATCAATGTTCGTTCAACCGTAGATGCAAAGAATGTAATTGAGCAAGCTGCGAATTTATTGGGTCTTAGTGTGAGTTCCTTTATGATCCAATCCTCATTTGAACGAGCAAAAGAATTACTTAAATCTAATCACGAGTTAAAAGTAAATAATGCTGATCGTGATATGTTAATGAATTTGCTTGAAAATCCACGCCTTGCAAATGAAGAGATGAAAAATTTAATGAGTTTATTGGATGAAAATTGAGGTTTTACAAGCCCATCATCAGAAAAAATCATTTAATTGTGGGCAAGATGATTTAAATAAGTTCATAAAACAATACGCATCCCAACATCAGAAATCAGGAACAAGTAAAACCTATGTTGCTATTGATGATGCACAGGTGAGGGGATTTTATTGTCTATCAAGTACCTCTATAGGATTTGATGGGGTTGATGCTGTTCTCACTAAACGATTACCTCGTTATCCCTTACCTTGTGTGGTTGTGGGTCGCTTTGCCGTTGATCAAGCAGCACAGGGGCAAGGAGTTGGAAAAGTACTTTTAGCACATGCTCTTAAACAAGTTTCAAAAGTTGCTCAAATTATTGGCGTAAATTTTGTTGTAATACATGCTAAGGATCAAAAAGCTATGGAGTTTTATCAGCGGTTTGGCTTTATCTCATTAACATCAAATCCATTAACATTAATATATCCAGTGAATGAAATACCTCATTTTAAATAAGGTGGGCTGCTAGTAACAGGAATAGCTAATAGACTTATTCAGAGTTTGCACATAGTTCCTTATCCCTTATTTTGCTTTATGACCAAATACTGCGTCTAATTATGGTAATTTAATTAAGTTTGTTTTATTTTTTATCTTAAGTTGTTGATATATCTTATTCATTGTTTTTTTATTTTTAAAATTAAGTTTGTATTAATATTTACTATCTTTAATTCTAGATGAAATTAAGTTTGCATAATATTCTTCCGCATTTAAAATGCCAATTCTTGCGCAGAAAGGCGAAGCATACTTTAAATAAAAATGAAATTTTTTCAAGGTGAGGTCAAAAAGGAATGCTTTTTGAATCTAGGGTGAGATTTTTATATATCTATCTAATTGAATATATTAGTAATAATTTTATATTTCTGGTTTGACTCTAATTTGAATTTAATTATATTAAAAACCCTGTAGACTTGGTGAAGAATCACTGGTTCTACAGGGTGGGGGGTTATTCGTTTACTTCATTAATATCCAAACTTAAATAATTAAATCTAAACTTAATTATTTGGTACAAACTTAATTATACGAACACACCAGCCCTTGATCAAAAAATTATTATTCCACCGTCACTGACTTCGCCAAGTTACGTGGCTGATCGACATCAGTTCCACGTAATACAGCAACATGGTATGAAAGTAATTGCACAGGAATACTGTACACGATAGGAGCGAGTAATGCGCTCACACTCGGTACAAAGACCACATGTTGACGCTCTTTGGCTTTAATCCCACTATTTTCATCAGCGAAAACAAATAACTCACCGCCACGTGCTTGGACTTCTTCCATATTCGATTTGAGTTTATCCAGCATGTCATCTTTCGGTGCTAGAATCACAACAGGCATGTCGTTATCCACTAAAGCCAATGGACCATGTTTGAGTTCACCGGCAGCATAACCTTCTGCATGAATATATGAAATTTCTTTGAGTTTTAAAGCACCTTCAAGTGCGATAGGGAACTCAGTACCACGGCCTAAGAATAAGCAGTGATTTTTTTCAACAAACAGCTCAGATAAACGCAAAATTTCTGCATTGTTTTGCAGCGTATCTAAAATCACCTTAGGCGTATGCCACAAGTCTGCAATAATTTCAGCAATTTGAGTTTCAGAAATGGTCTGCTTAATTTGCCCCATTTTTAGAACTAAAAGCATGAGTGCTGCAAGCTGCGTAGTAAATGCTTTGGTTGAAGCCACACCAATTTCAGGGCCTGCAAGTGTTAACAAACTGTAGTTGGTTTCACGGACCATTGAAGACGTCGCAACGTTACAAATGGTCATGGTGGTAATATCTAAACCCTTAGCGCCAGCACGCTTTTGTGTATCACGCAGTGCAGCTAAAGTATCGGCAGTTTCACCTGATTGAGAAATACATACATACAGGGTGTTATTGACAATCACTGGTGAGCGGTAACGGAACTCACTGGCAATTTCAACTTGGCAAGGCACATCAATCAGTTGTTCAAACCAATATTTGGCAATCATGCCGGCATGGTAGCTAGTACCACAAGCGATGATTTGCACTTGTTGAATTTGGCTGAAATCTTGAGCTGCATTGGCAAGGAAATCATCACGAAGCGCATTACCATTTAATGCCTGAGAGATCGTTTGTTTAATCGCTTCAGGCTGCTCATAAATTTCTTTGAGCATATAGTGTTTATATTCACCTTTTGAAGCATTGCTTACAGTCGCATCAAGCTCTTTGATTGGACGATTCACCAATTTACCATCGACGAATACTTCAATAGTATTACGTGTCAAACGTGCAATATCACCTTCTTCAAGGTAGATAAAACGGTTGGTAATTGGTAAAAGTGCCAATTGATCCGAGCTAATAAAGTTCTCGCCAATACCGACACCAATCACGAGAGGTGAACCTTCACGCACCGTGATTAATTCATCAGGATGGTCGGTATGTACGATACCCAGTGCATAAGCACCTTTGAGTTGAGGTACGACACTTTTAACCGCTTCTAAAAGACTCGGGGTGCTTTTTAAAGCGTCATTGACTAAATGTGCGACAACTTCTGTATCGGTTTGTGAGGTAAATACATAGCCTAAAGCTTCAAGATCATCTTTAAGCTCTTGATAGTTTTCAATAATACCGTTATGAACAACAGCCACATTGCCTGAAATATGCGGATGGGCATTATTTTCAGTCGGTTTACCATGGGTTGCCCAGCGCGTATGTGCAATACCGACCGAACCTGCGATATCGGCTTCTTTAACGGCTTGTTCAAGATTTGCAACTTTACCTACGCGACGTTCACGTAGAACATGGCCTTTATTAATCAGCGCTAAACCCGCAGAGTCATAGCCACGATATTCAAGACGCTTTAAGCCTTCAATTAAAATATTGGTAATACTACGTTCTGCAACGCCACCGACAATACCGCACATAATTTAATCCTCTTATTTCTTCAATTTTTGGGGACGTTGATAGTTTTCTTTGGCAAATTGCTTCGAACGTTCTACCGCAAGGCTATTGTCTACCACGTCACGTGTAATGGTTGAGCCAGCACCCACTGTTGCACCATGACCAATGGTGACAGGAGCGACTAATGAGCTATTTGAGCCGATGAAGGCTGAGTCACCGATAATGGTTTTAAATTTGTTTGCGCCATCATAGTTGCAGGTAATGGTACCTGCGCCAATGTTTGAACCTGCACCGACTTCTGCATCACCTAAATAGGTAAAGTGGTTGGCTTTTGAGCCTAACCCGACAGTGGTATTTTTAACTTCAACAAAGTTACCAATATGTACTTCTGCAGCTAATTTTGCGCCAGGGCGTAATCGTGCAAATGGACCGATTTGAGCGTCTTCACCAACAATGGCACTGTCAAAAACGCTATATGGTTGAACTTTAGTGCCTGCCGCAATCTTGGAGTTTTTAATGATACAACCTGCGCCAATTTCAACGTTATCACCGAGTTCAACATCACCTTCAATAATCACGTTGATATCGATACGGATATCTTGACCAACAGTCAATGTACCACGTAAGTCGAAACGTGCAGGATCAATCAGGTGAACGCCTTGTTGCATCAGTTGTTTAGCTTGGAATGCTTGAAATTCACGTTCAAGTGCAGCCAATTGTATGCGGTCATTGACACCTTCCACTTCGAAAGCGCGTTCTGGTTCAACAGATGCCACTTCGAGACCGTCAGCAATCGCCATGGCAACGATATCGGTCAGGTAATATTCACCTTGCGCATTGTTATTGCTTAATTTTGGCAGCCATTCGTGCAATTTGGCATTACTCACGGCATAAATACCGGTATTAAATTCTTTGATTTTACGTTGTTCTTCAGAGGCATCTTTGTGTTCAACAATGGCTTGAATTTTGCCATTTTCACGTACAATACGACCATAACCTGTCGCATCATTAACCGTTAAGGTTACTAAACCAATGCCTGTTTGAGCAGATGCATCTAAAAGTTTTTGTAATGTTGCTTCAGTGATGCAAGGCACATCACCTGAGAGAATCAAAGAAATCCCGGTTTTTGCTAGGACAGGCAGAGTCACTTTGACTGCATGGCCTGTACCTAATTGTTCTGCTTGTTCAACCCATTTGACATTTTCATGTGCAAACGCGTTTTGAACCAATTCACCGCCATGCCCATAAATGGTAATTATTTCTTCTGCATTTAGTTTTTTCGCAGTGTTGATGACATGGCCAAGTAGGGGTTGTCCTGCGAGTGGTTGTAATACTTTGGGTAAACGAGAACTCATACGTGTCCCTTTACCTGCAGCAAGAATAATAACGCTAGTAGACATGTTTAATCCTAGGTGTTTCTATTACATAGACAAAATATAAAAATAAATACAGATGCAAAGCGCGGCCCAAAGACCTGCAATAATGTCGTCGAACATGATGCCAAAGCCACCACCGACTTGACGGTCAATGACACGAATAGGCCACGGTTTCCAGACATCAAATAAACGGAATAAAGCAAAACCAATCAATGCCCAAGTCCAGCTCATTTGCCCAAGATATAAAATCGGGAGGAAGGTAATGGACTGACCGGCAAATTCATCCCATACGATGCGACCATCGTCATGAACACCCATGACTTTGGCGGTTTGACCACAAATATAGATACCAATAATCGACATGATGATCATGACTATAATGGAGTTGAAAAAGCCGATTGCAAGCCAACCTGGAATAAACAACAAAGCAAAAGCAGAGCCAAAGGTGCCCGGTGCTTTGGGTGCAAGACCCGAACCAAATCCCACGCCACAAAAGGCGATGACTCGGTTAAACCAAGACATGGATTTAAAGTTAATGGCTGGCTTATGCAAAATGCTGGTATCCCTTAAATTTTAAGACTTGGTCAACACCGTGGTTGTTATAACGGATTCCCAAATTTGGGGTGATTTGACCGATTTTACTAATGTTTACATCTAATTTTAGTTGCAGAAGTTTTTTATAATTCTGCGGACTTATTGTAAAGCATAACTCGTAGTCATCTCCACCCGCGAGGGCGTATTGCCACTGCTTTTCTTGTTGTAATTGTTTTACATCGGGATCGATAGGAAGTTGATCTAATTCAATTTCTGCACCGACGTGTGAAGCGGCGAGGATATGTCCTAAATCTTGTGCGAGCCCATCAGAGACATCAATCATACTGTTGGCTAAGCCTTTGAGCTGTTGGCCCAGTAAGCAACGGGGTGTGGGATAATCTAAACGGTGCTGTAAGCGATGACCTAAATGGTTTAAGCCAAATGCTGCGTCACCGACTTGTCCGCTGACGCAGATATAATCACCGATTTGGGCACCTGAGCGGGTTACTGCTTTGCCTATATCGACCCAGCCTAATGCTGTGACTGAAATCGTCAGATGAGGACTTTGTGTGGTATCACCACCAATTAAACTCACACCAAATTGATCGCAACAATCATATAAACCCTGACTAAAGCCTTTGAGCCAGTCATGATCAATTTGGGGTAGGCTCAATGCCAATAAAATACTGTGTGGTTTGGCACCCATTGCAGCAATGTCAGAGAGGTTGACAGCAACAGATTTCCAGCCGATGGCATGTGGTTTTGTGTCGAGGGGAAAGTGACGCCCAGCAACCAGTGTATCGGCACAGATGACCAATTGTTGCTGTGGAGGAGGGGTGAGCAAGGCTGAGTCATCACCGACCCCTAAATCGACAGAATTGATATTCTGACGATTAAAATAGGTATCAATGATCGAGAACTCAGCCATACAACGTACTACTTAAAAAATTAATTAGCTTGTTGTTTTTCTGCTGCACGCAATGTAGTCGCTAAACGATCCAATACACCATTGATGTATTTGTGGCTGTCTGCACCGCCAAAATGTTTAGCTAACTCGATCGCTTCATCTAACACGACGCGATATGGAATCTCAAGATGTTCTTTGAGTTCATATGCACCAAGACGAAGTGTTGCAAGTTCAACACCATCTAAAGCGTCTACTTCACGATCGAGTACAGGGATTAAAAGCGCATCCAATACTTCATGATTGGCAACAACCTCGGTCAATAACTCGTGGTAATAGCCGAGGTCGACCTTATGCATGGCATTATCCACACGTGTACGTGCTTCAATCTCATGGACAGGATTGCGGCTCATTTGCCATTCATAAATTCCTTGTACAGCAAAGCGACGTGCTTTACGTTTTGCTGCATAAGTTGCTTGAAGTGTTTGCGACATAGCGTTAAATAGCCTTTAACAAGTTAACCATTTCAATAGCAGTCAAGGCAGCTTCACTACCTTTATTGCCTGCTTTTGTACCTGAGCGTTCAATCGCTTGTTCAATACTATCCGTAGTCAATACACCATTAATTACTGGTAAGCCAGTGTCTAGACCAACAACGCCTAAACCTTTGGCACATTCGCCAGCAACAAAATCGAAGTGAGGCGTGCTACCACGAATCACTGCGCCAAGCGCGATGATGGCATCGAAACGATCTGAAGCTGCAAGTTTCTTCGCAACGATTGGCAGTTCCCAAGCACCTGGTGCATGAACGACAGTGATATTATCCTCTGATACACCATGACGTTTCAATGTATCAACGGCACCTTCTAACAGATGTTCTACAACAAAGCTATTAAAACGACCAACTAAAATCGCATAACGGTCTTCGTTCGCGAGATGTAACATACCTTCAATACGGCGAACAGCCATAATAACCTCGATAATTTCTTAAGATGTTTGTTGTGCGGTGATGTATTCCACCACTTCTAAATTAAAACCTGACAATGCATTAAAGCGTAGTGGTGAGCTTAATAGCTTCATTTTTTCCACGCCTAAATCACGCAAAATTTGTGCACCTACACCAATGGTTTGGTATTGATGAGACAGTGCAGCATTCGATTTTACATTTTTTGGTGCTTTGAGTGAGTCAAGGGCAGGGCCTAAGTCTTGTAAATGACGTTGACCAATCCACACCAATACACCGCGATCGCTTGCGGCAATGGTTTTCAATGCTTTATCTAAATTCCAAGCAGGTTCACCATCGGCTTTATTTAGTTTCAATAAATCGCGGGTTGGATTAAAGCCATGCACACGTACCGTGGTTACGCCATCTTTAGGTTCGCCTTTGACCAAAGCCACATGAATATCTGGATTGCCCAATTCACGGTAACGGAACAATTCAAAAGTACCGTATTCAGTATCTAAAGTTTGTTGATCAATGCGCTCAACGGTTTGCTCATTGGTCATGCGGTAGTGAATTAAGTCCGCAATCGTCCCCATTTTTAAGCCATGCTTTTCAGCAAAGACTTCAAGATCAGGGCGACGTGCCATGGTGCCGTCTTCATTGATGATTTCACAAATCACCGAAGCTGGTTCAAGACCTGCTAAACGCGATAAATCACAACCGGCTTCAGTGTGGCCTGCACGGTGTAGGACACCACCAGGCTGTGCCATCAGCGGGAAAATATGGCCTGGCTGTACGATGTCAGCTGGTTTTGCATGTGCTGCAACAGCAGTTTGAATGGTGTGCGCACGTTCAGCAGGAGAAATACCTGTTGAAATGCCATTTGCTGCTTCAATCGACAATGTGAAGTTTGTACCGTGCTGTGCACCGTTTGCATCGACCATTAAAGGTAAATTTAACTGCTGGCAACGCTCTTTGCTGAGCGTTAAGCACACAAGACCACGCGCATGCGTAATCATGAAGTTGATATCTTCAGGGCGTACGTGGGTCGCAGCGATAACAAGGTCGCCTTCATTTTCACGATCTTCATCATCCATGAGGATGACCATTTTACCTGCACGAATATCAGCTACGAGCTCTTCAACAGTATTGAGCGGCATCAATCTTCACCTTTTTGTTTGTCTCGAATGACATTTACTTGCATTGATTGTTGCATAGTCTAACGTTTTTTTGCGTTCTTTGCCTATGCTTATCATTTTCCTTTAATGGCTCATTGTTATACACAGTCCTCAGAACCTTGAAAAGAGGACTTTATTTGAATTGTGCCATTTATGCCCAATCTTTAAGCGATTGAAAAGCATAAAAATGGGTAAGCTTATACAGATTTTAAATAATTCAAATGAAAGAGATGAACAGTTTGTCGGAAGTGTTTAATCGTATAACTACATGAAGGATCACATAAAATAATCGTCACTTATGCAGCTGAGTGCGCGGCCAAATAATCTTGAATGACCATTTTATTGGCCTGCAAAATGCTTTTTTGTAATTCGGGATCATGCATTGCCCGTGCAATTAAAACCGCACCGACCAGTTGGGACATTATGGCCCAAGCTTTTTCTTCACTCGCCAAATGTGCGCTAAATAAAGCATGACCGCGCAGTAATTCCTTTTCATAGGCCTGTTTAATCGTGTCATCTGCACGAGCTACTTCGGTCGCAAGTGTCGGCAAAACACAGCCTTGTTCAGGATGTTCAAGGTGGGAAGGGGTTAAGTAACGGTCTAATTCAAAATTAATCCAGTCGGCTGCATTATGATGCGGGTTGCTTTGCCACATGTTAAAGCTTTGCTGCAATTCATATTCAACCAATGCTTTGAGTAAATCCTGTTTTGACGAAAAATGTGAATAGAATGCGCCACTAGTTACACCTGCAGCTTTCATTAAGCTGTCAACACCTGTTGCAGCAAAGCCATTTTTTTTCGCAATTTGCCCCGTAATGTTGAGCAATTCTTGTCGTTTTTGTTGTTTGTATTCGGGTTTATAGCGCATGTGCATGACCCTAAAAAATTATGATTGACGATAAATTAATCATAACATAGTATTCGTTATAGTAACGATCGTTATTTAATAAAGTGTGGTTTAAAACCGACGCGTAAATAAAATGAGCGTGGAATAAAAATAAAACAGCAATGGAGTGAGACTATGCAACAAATCAACAAGACTTCAGCAAAAGTCGCTTTAGTGATTGGTGCAGGTGATGCAACCGGCGGTGAAATTGCCAAGCGTTTTGCGCGAGAGGGTTATATTGCCTGTATGACACGTCGGAATGCAGACAAATTACAGCCTTTAATTGATGAGATTGAACAACTGGGTGGTAAAGCCTATGGTTTTGCTTCTGATGCTCGAAAAGAAGAGCAAGTGATTGAACTCATCGAGCACATTGAATCAAACATTGGCCCGATTGAGGTCATGGTCTTTAATATTGGTGCCAATGTGCCATGTAGTATTTTGGAAGAAACCGCACGTAAATATTTCAAGATTTGGGAAATGGCATGTTTCTCGGCATTTTTAACGGGTCGGGAAGTGGCGAAGCGCATGGTGAGCCGTGAATCTGGCACAATTATTTTTACGGGTGCGACGGCTGGGGTTCGTGGTGCCGCAGGCTTTGCCGCTTTTGCTGGCGCAAAACATGCGCTTCGTGCCTTGGCACAAAGCATGGCGCGTGAACTTGGGCCTAGAAATATTCATGTGGCGCATGTGGTGGTTGATGGGGCGATTGATACCGACTTTATTAAAGAGACTTTTCCCGATTTGTACGCAAAAAAAGCGCAAGATGGTATTTTAAATCCCGTACATATTGCAGAAAATTATTGGCATCTCTCACAGCAACCACGAGATGCATGGACGCATGAATTAGATCTGCGACCGTGGATGGAACGCTGGTAAGCGTAATTTGATTCAAATGAAAGAACGATACGCGGTAAGGTCATCCGCAAGTGTTTGAGACAGGACTACATCTATTCAAAAATGTTTTTGCGATACTTTGAATAATTAGACGCTAGTGAACGAGTTTTGCGGATGACAATGGTTTTGGGTACTTTTGCCGAAACAAAAGTACCTCCAGCCGAAGGCTAATCCCTTTATTTAAACCCTGGATGTAAGACTCCGTCAAATCGGCTTAAAAATCATTTAAAAAATACGATGTTACTTTTACGTGCGTAACATCAGTTAGGAAAATAAGCAAAAAAAGGACGAAAAACATGAAAGTCATTGAATTTTATTTTGATGTCGGCAGCCCATATAGTTATATCGGTTTTCATCGCATTCAACAGATTGCACAGCAGTATCAAGCCGAGCTGATCTGGAAGCCGATGCTTCTTGGTGGAGTGTTTAAAGCTACTGGCAACAGTAGTCCGATGGCTGTGCCTGCCAAGGCACGCTATTCCATGCGGGATCTTAAGCGCTGGTCAGATCTATGGCAGATTCCCGTGCAAATGAATCCGTATTTTCCAATCAATACTTTGCAGTTGATGCGTTTGATTACCGCAGTCCAATTATTTCAGCCTGAAGTATTTCTCAATGTACTGACGGGTATTTTTAACGCGATGTTTGGTCAGCCACGCAATTTAAATGATCTCAATGAATTAATTCAATTGATGCAAGAGCTTGGATTGGATGTAGAGCAAGTTAAATCATGGCTTGAAGATGAAAAAGTAAAGTCTGAGCTTAAAGTTATTACCGAAGAAGCCATTGCACGTGGTGTGTTTGGGGCGCCAAGTTGGTTTGTCGATGATGAGTTATATTGGGGTGTTGATCATTTACATTTTGTTGAGGCGGCTTTACAGGCTTCATCACGATCAGCCTAATTGGACGAATACTTGAGTGAATGCTACTGAATATAAGCACCAGTTTTAGGACGGGAATGCAGAAGTTATTGTAGATGTAAGTAAAATTATAGAATGGATCATGGCTGATTGTCTTACTTACATCTACTTTTACTCAGCTTTCATTTGTATTGAGTCTTATTTTTGGCGTACTAACTTAAAAAACTTAAGCTTTATTCCGTATATAAATAATGCTGACATTTGGTGCAATTTACGGTGCATGAATCGCTTGCATAAATACCTTTACGAAAGAATCGTTTATTGCCGCAAAAGATACAGATAAATTCATCTTTATGATTTTTAGCGCTTGGTAGCTCTTGGTAAACGAGTCTTAATCCATTGTCTTTATAACGATAATTTCGACCATAAATTTGTTTAGCAAGCCAATAGTCCAAACTTGTAAATTTTATGGCAATACAACTGATGATACAAAAAGGAAATAGCCATATAGATTCAAATGCTTTGGAAACAGACGCCCAACCTGAAAATACACTTGTGAAAGTAAAAAACATGACCGCGAAAGCACCAAAGAAGAAAAGATAGAATACTTTGCTTTGGAAAGAGCTTAATTTGTTTAAGTATTTGAGATGATGTTCATAGGTCGAAATATCATCTTGGTTGGGCACAAATGCGGGATAACGTGCTTGCTTAGGTTTGTCTGACACTTGATCACCAAATGAATGACCACAGGCACTACAAAAGTGATGTTGTACTAATGCTTTTTCTCCACAGGAGACACAATATTTCATAGCTATTTAAATATTTTTAATTAATAAAGTTATTTGTTTAGCAAGCATAAGAAAATTTGCAGCTTTTTAAAAGAAATTTTAATGAATTCTTTGAAGAGGCTTCTAACAAAAAAGCGAACCGAAGTTCGCTTTTTATCTCATGTATTGTTCAACGCTGCTTAGAAGAAGCCCATTGGTTTGGTGTCATAGCTCACCAACAAGTTTTTGGTTTGTTGATAATGATCAAGCATCATTTTGTGGTTTTCCCGGCCGATCCCTGATTTTTTGTAGCCACCGAATGCTGCGTGTGCAGGGTAGATATGATAACAGTTGGTCCATACACGACCTGCCTGAATAGCACGACCCGCACGATATGAAGTATGCGCTGAACGCGACCAAACCCCTGCACCTAGACCATAAATCGTGTCATTGGCAATTTTAATGGCATCATCAAAGTCTTTAAAGGTTGCTACTGAAAGCACAGGGCCGAAGATTTCCTCTTGGAAAATCTTCATGTCATTGGTGCCTTTAAAAATCGTTGGCTCAATATAGAAACCTGTACCGACTTCATTACGTGGATCACCACCAGTAATGAGCTGTGCACCTTCATTTTTACCTGTAGCGATACAGCCTAAAATTTTGTCTTGCTGCTCTTGCGATGCCTGTGCACCAATCATGGTGTCGGTATCTAAAGGATGACCGGTCTTAATACGTTTCACACGCTCTACTGCCATTTCCAAGAATCGATCTGCAATGCTTTCTTGTACCAATGCACGTGATGGACATGTGCAAATTTCACCTTGGTTCAGCGCAAACATGGCAAAACCTTCGAGTGTTTTATCTAAGAACTCATCATCTTTGTCCATGATGTCTTCAAAGAAGATATTTGGTGATTTTCCACCAAGTTCTAAAGTCACAGGAATGATATTTTCAGTCGCATATTGCATGATCATTTGACCCACAGCGGTTGAACCGGTGAAGGCGATTTTTGAGATGCGTGGATTGGTCGCCAATGGACGACCGACTTCAACACCATAACCATTCACAATATTCAGCACGCCCGGTGGGAGTAGATCTTGAATGAGTTCAGCCAAGACCAAGATGCTGACAGGCGTTTGCTCCGCAGGTTTCAACACGATGCAGTTACCCGCAGCCAATGCTGGAGCAAGTTTCCAAGCCGCCATCAAGATTGGGAAATTCCACGGAATAATTTGACCGACCACACCAAGTGGTTCATGGAAATGGTAAGCAATAGTATTTTCATCAATTTCAGAAATGCCGCCTTCTTGGGCACGGATACAGCCGGCAAAATAACGGAAGTGATCGATACAAAGTGGAATATCAGCGGCTAAGGTTTCACGAATCGGTTTACCGTTGTCCCATGTTTCTGCAACTGCAAGGAGCTCTAGGTTTTCTTCAAGTCGATCGGCAATTTTTAATAAAATATTTGAGCGTGTCGTTGGGGAAGAGGCGTTCCATTGGGCTTTGGCTTTATGCGCTGCATCCAAAGCCAATTCGATATCTTCAGCAGAAGAACGTGGCACTTTGGTAAAAACTTTACCGTCTACAGGGGAGATATTTTCAAAGTATTCACCTTTCACTGGCGCGACCCATTGGCCACCAATCAGGTTTTCATACTGAGCTTTAAACTGAACTTTTGAACCGGGTTGATTAGGATCGACATAACGCATATGAATTTTCCTTTGCTTGTTTATTATGATCTTGTTGGGCTGCCCATCTGTGGCAATCTACAGCTTTGGTATAAGGTACTTTTGTACATTATTTGATTAGCATAGCCTGTATAAGGTTGGAAAAAGGTTGGAGACAAGAAGGTTTACAATATTTTTTTTCAGTCTTAAAAACAAAAGCTGGGAAACGGATTTTTAGTCATGAATTGTTGTGAGAATAATGAATGATGATACAGAAGGATTTATCTGAAAAACGACAGAATGTCGAACGGTTAAGGCAGGGCATGAGTCTGTCAAAGCAGCAAACCTCGCAATTGAATGAGAGCATTGCGAGTTCTTGGCAGCGATCGGCGCAGGCGGAAATTCCGGAAAACCGGAGTGCTGCGCCTTTGGTAAATTTAAGCCCTCAAAGTCAACAACAGTCGGCATTGCATCATGCCTTGCAACATTGTGCCGAAGATTTAAAACACATAGCCGAACAGTCGTCGATGGTACTTGCCGTGGGTGATGTGGGTAGCACGATTATTTGGAGTGCGTCGAGTCGGCAAATGCAAAGTGCTGCGGAAAGTGTGCATTTTATTGCAGGTGGGCAATGGCGCGAAGAATTGGTCGGAACCAATGCATTAGCGTTGTCTTTAAAAACCCAACAGTCGAGTTGTGTGTTTTCAAATGAACATTATATGCCGTCTGTACATGAATGGGTCTGCTATGCAGCACCGATTATCGATCCACACACACAGCAAATTTTAGGTGTGGTTGATTTATCCACCGTGTGGAAAAACCACAATAGTTTAGGGCTACTTGCGGCTGAACGCTGCGCTTCGATTATTCAATCGGCTTTGCTCGATTTTCAAAAACAGCATTTGTACATTCGGGCCTTTGCAGTGCCGCAAGTGTTATTTAATGGCAAAGTGATGGTGCTGACCCCACGGCAAATTGAAATTTTGACCATCTTGGCGCTATGTCCACAAGGCATGACCTTAGATACATTGCATCAAGCCTTATATGGTGAACGTAAGGTGAGTGTTGGGACTTTAAAAGCGGAAATGTCGCAGCTACGCGATATTTTGGGTGGCATGTTAGGCTCAAGACCCTATCGCTTATTGGCGCAAGTTGAAGCCGACTTTTTACAAGCCGAGCAAGCTTTAGATGCAGGTTATCTCGATTCTGCATTAAAACTGTGTTCAGGGGTTTTCTTGGCCAAAACCGAAAGTCCTTTTTTAGGGGCATGGCGTGATTGTCTTGAGTCACGATTGAGCCAAGCGATTTTTAATGCCAAGGAAACGGATGTTCTGCTCAAACATGTCGCGCGTTTTCCTGAAGCCATTGATGCGGTTGAACGCCTGATTGAGCTGATGCCGAGATCGCATCCCGTACATCAGACCTTGTTGAAATTAAAACAGTAAGTTGCAATGTAATTCAGGCTATTAAAGACCTTTATTGGCCAGCCATTCAAAGAGCTGGGTATAGACTTGTTCACGCGCGGTTTTTTCCGAAAGTACTAAATCATGCAAGCCATTGTGAATGCTTTGAATGGTGACATCGCCTTGAATTTTTTTGGCATATTTTTGGATATCTTTTACACCCAAAATCACATCAGTGGTCTGCGCTGCTTTACCCCATTTTTTGGGATTTTTAGTTTGATGTGAATGCATCACTAATACCGGTACATCAATCGTCACACCTTGATGAATTTCCTTTTGAGCTTCATAAATACTGCGGACGAAACTGATGTATACCATTGGATAGCGGGTCTTTTTCCAGTCTAAGTTGAAGTCCCATTCACCCTTGAGTTCACAGTGTAAGCTGGCGGTGTACCATTTATTCAGTTCACTTGGAAATTTTAAATTGGGAAAGGTTTTTGCCAATTTACTCAGCTGTGGAATACCCAGTGCGCGTTTCACCGGATTCATGTTGAAATCATAAAATGGGCTATTAACCCAAAGGGCTTGAATTAAAGGATGATTTGGATGATGGGCTGCATACAAAGTGGTGGTTAAGCCACCGGTAGAATGACCACAGAGCAGTAAGGCATCATGACCTTCATCTGCAATGATCGTTAGGGCTTGATCTATTTCGGCATCGTATTCAGACAGTGCATGCACATTATAGTATTTTTGATGCGGGCGGATGGAGCGGCCATACTTTCTTAAATCTAAGGCATAAAAGTCGAAACCGTGCTGATTGAAGCGTTCCGCCATTTCGGTTTGGAAAAAATAATCGATAAAACCATGGATATAGAGCACCGCTTTGGAGGTTGGAGCCGCTGCTTTTTTGCGAACCAGTGTGGCAACCACAGGGCCTTCATAATCATCAGGGAAGGTCAGCGTGGCTTGTTCATAGCCTGCACCCAAAATGTCAGGCTGATACTGAATTGGTGAATGGCTCATTATTATACTCATCAATATTATTGGACATTATGCTTTATCCTTGATGAGCCATGAGCTTTTGTCAAATGAATAATCGATGCTGTTTTACCGACTAAAAAAGAGTGACCTCAGTATGAAAGCAACCAATCTATGGTCGCTTTCCTGAAATAAAAAGTGAAATGGATTCAGTTGAAGCCTACATCACCAGACTCAAAGGGTAATGTAGGCACTTGGGTCACTTAAACATGAAGACCTATTGGGCTTAACTTAAACGGCTGCTTTGAAGTCGACCACAGAGGCATTGGCTTTAAGCGCTGCCTTGAAAATATCAACCACTTGAGCATGAGTCGCTTTACGTGGGTTGGTGAGCATACAGGCATCTTTTTGCGCATTTTCAGACATGATGCTGAGGTCTTGTTCTTTCACACCAAGTTCAGAAAGGCTCGATGGAATGCCAATCGAAGCAGACAGTTCACGGATTGCTGCAATCGCTGCATAAGCCGCTTCAGTCACCGTTAAACCATCGGTTGGCACACCCATGAGCTGCGCGATACGTGCATATCGGTCAGGGCAGGCAATCAGGTTAAATTCGCAAACGTGTGGTAACAGCACGGCATTACATACGCCATGTGGCAAGTTGTAGAAGCCGCCGAGTTGGTGCGCCATCGCGTGGACATAACCTAAAGATGCATTGTTAAATGCCATCCCTGCTAAGTACTGTGCATAGCTCATCGCATCACGTGCTTCTAGGTTTTCGCCATTGGCGACGGCAGGGCTGAGCCATTCACTGATCATTGAAATGGCTTTTTCAGCACAAGCATCGGTAATAGGATTGGCTGCTGTAGAAACATAAGCTTCGACCGCATGTGTTAATGCATCCATACCGGTTGCTGCAGTGAGCGCCGCAGGTTTCGCAATCATCAGTTTCGGGTCGTCAATAGCGATAAGTGGGGTACAACGCCAATCGACAATCGCCATTTTAACGTGGGTGTCAGTATTGGTAATGATACAGAAACGGGTCATTTCTGATGCCGTACCTGCGGTGGTATTAATCGCAATGAGTGGAGTCATTGGGACTGTACTTTTATCGATGCCTTCATAGTCACGAATATGACCACCACCCGCAGTGACTAAGCCAATGCCTTTGGCACAGTCATGAGAAGAGCCGCCACCGAGAGAGACAATAAAATCACAGCCATTGTCATTATAGGCATCTACACCGCTATGCACGTTGGTGTCAGTTGGGTTGGGTTCTGCGCCCGGGAAGATGTGACTTTCTACGCCAGCTTCAGTTAAATATGCGGCAATGGTGTCTGCCACACCAAATTTGTAAAGACCGGCATCGGTCACGATAAGCGCTTTTTTTGCGCCAAGATTTTGTGCCTTTGCACCAATTTCTTTAGCACAGCCAGGGCCAAAAAGTGAAACACAAGGGATGTAAAAACCGTTTGTTTGATCTGCAATATTTTTAAAAGCCATGGTGCGATTCCTTCTACCATTCATTGTCATTTGTTATGGGTGATACTCACCTAAACTGAGTATTGCGAGGGATGTTTTAAATTCACACCTACCAAAGACCTACCAAATTTAGGGCTTTGTATTGAACTTATTTAATTGATTGAAATTTAATCATTAATTATTTTTGCTATTTTCTGAGATTCGCTAAAAGTCGTATACGTTTAAGCCCAAATAGGCGTTGCGATGATTGGATGCATGATCGAGTTATCAGATTATAAAATCTAACTAAAACTACTATCAATTTACTAAATGCCCCAAAGCACTCGAATCAGGATAGGCTATAACAAATAACGAGATAGTCACTTTTGTGCATTTCGCTTTTTGCAGTGCGAAACAAAAGATTAATTAAACGAGTTAAATAATGCCCAGTGAAAATTTGAAAACGAAACGTCCTTTATATATTCCTTATGCCGGAAATACACTTTTAGAACTCCCACTTTTAAATAAAGGTTCTGCGTTTAATGAAGATGAACGTAAGAGCTTTAATTTGCACGGTTTAATTCCACACGTCACAGAAAGCATTGAAGAACAAAGTCAGCGTTCTTATCAGCAATATTGTGCATTTAATAGTGATATCAATAAGCATATCTACCTGCGCAATATTCAAGACACCAATGAAACATTGTTCTATCACTTAATTGAAAACCACCTCAGTGAGATGATGCCGATCATCTATACACCAACAGTGGGTGAAGCTTGTCAGCGCTTCTCTGACATTTACCGTCGTCATCGTGGGATTTTTATTTCATATCCTGACCGTGATCATATTGACCAAATTATTCATAACGTGAATAAAAAGAACGTGAAAGTGATCGTTATTACGGACGGTGAACGTATTCTTGGACTTGGTGACCAAGGCATTGGCGGGATGGGGATTCCAATTGGTAAGTTGTCGCTGTACACCGCATGTGGTGGGATCAGTCCAGCTTATACATTGCCGATTACTTTAGATGTCGGAACCAATAACCAACAGCTGTTGAATGACCCGATTTATATGGGATGGAGTCAGCCTCGTATCAGCGGTGAAGAATATTATCAATTTGTCGATGACGTGATTAAAGCCATTCAACAACGTTGGCCAAAAGCGCTGATTCAATTTGAAGACTTTGCACAAAAAAATGCGATGCCTTTATTGGAAAAATATCGCGATAAAATTTGCTGCTTTAATGATGATATTCAAGGAACAGCAGCGGTGTCTGTCGGAAGTTTAATTGCGGCATCACGTGCAGCAGGCAAGCAGCTCAAAGATCAAATCGTCACATTCTTAGGTGCAGGTTCAGCAGGTTGCGGGATTGCAGAACAGATCATCAAGCAAATGGTGGCGGAAGGTTTAACCGATGCTCAAGCGCGTGCGCGGGTGTTTATGGTCGATCGCTTTGGTTTAATTACTGAAAATCAGCCGAATCTTTTAGATTTCCAACGCAAACTTGCGCAAGCACCGGATAACGTTGCTCATTGGGCAAATGCAGATTCAGTCATTTCGCTATTGGATGTAGTTACACATGCTAAACCGACTGTATTGATTGGCGTTTCGGGACAACCGGGACTGTTTAGCCAAGAGGTCATTGAAACGATGGCTGCGAATTGTGAACAGCCTATTGTGTTGCCACTATCTAATCCGATATCGCGTGTCGAAGCGGTGCCTGCAGATATTATCGCGTGGACCAAAGGTAAGGCTCTGATTGCGACTGGCAGCCCATTTGCACCAGTGAATTATCACGGCAAGATTCATCATATTTCACAGTGCAATAACTCCTATATTTTCCCGGGGATTGGTCTGGGTGTGATTGCATCTGGGGCGAAACGTGTGACGGAAAATATGCTGATGGCATCTAGTACGGCGTTGGCAGACTGTTCACCAAAATTGGCAGATCCAAATGCTGATTTGTTGCCAAGTTTGGATTATTTACAGGATATTTCGAAGAAAATCGCTTTGAAAGTGGCATTGGCAGCGATTGCTGATGGTGTTGCGCCAAATGTCAGCGTTGAAGTGCTCGAACATGCGATTGAAGCGAATTTCTGGAAACCTGAATATCGTGATTATGTCCGTGTGACCTATTAATTCGGTCTAAAGATTCTGTTTAAGCAGAATCAATTTTGCAACTGATCGAAAAAATACCCTAATGCAGATTAGGGTATTTTTTTATGTGTAGCGGCATATTATTTTTCTAAGAAATACGAAAAATAATCGTGAGGGTCGTTTTAAATTTTGCGTTTATCGAGCTGGTTGGAAATGTGATCTCCACAGGCTTGAACCAGCATCACGATCGCGACCAAGACCACTATCACTGCCAGCATGATTTGCATATCAAAGCGTTGATAACCGTAACGGTAAGCAATATCCCCCAAACCACCTGCACCGATCGCTCCTGCAATGGCAGAAGAATTAATCATGGTCACCAAAGTCACAGTAAAGCCCGCGACGATGCCAGGAAGCGCTTCAGGGAGCAGCACATGCCAAATGATTTGTTTGCGATTACAGCCGATGGCTTGAGCGGCCTCAATCAGACCTTGATCGACTTCACGTAAGCTTACTTCAGCTATACGTGCAAAAAAAGGCGTGGCCGCAAGGGTTAAAGGCACAACAGCGGCCCAAACGCCATAACTGGTACCCACAATAAAGCGCGTGAGTGGAATAAGCGCCACCATTAAAATAAGAAAAGGCACTGAACGGGTAATATTGACCAACCAGCCTAGCGTGTGGTTTAGGCTTTTTGAAGGATAAATCCCGTGTTCAGCACTACACACCAATACGACCGCTAAAGGCAGGCCGATCAGAAAGGCCACAAAGGCTGAAACGCCGACCATCAGTAAGGTATCAATGGTTCCACTAATCAGTAAATCAATGAGTTGGTCGTGCATAGCCGAGTACCTCAATCTGTGCGATATGGTGTTTAAGTTGTTCAGATACGGCGTTGATCTCTAAATGGCTGCTGTCCACTGCAACAATCAACGAACCGATTAAATGCCCTTGAATACTATCGATATGACTTTGATACAGATGTACTGGCGCCTGAAATTGATCAAAAATAAACTTTAAGTCTGGCGACTGTTGTAGTGTCGATTCATAACGTAATTTTAAAATGATTTGATCATTTGGATCTGACGGTTGTGGCTGAATATCGCTTGGTAAATCAAGCTGTTCAAGGTTGAGCAACTCTTGTGTGATCTGCTGCTGAGGCGTAGAAAACACGTTCCAAACCTGTCCTGCTTCTACAATTTCACCTTGATCGATCACTACAACCTGATCGCAAATCTCTCGAATGACTTGCATTTCATGGGTAATCAACACAATGGTAATACCGAGCTTTTGATTAATTTCTTTAAGCAAAGACAGCACGACAGAAGTACTTTCAGGATCGAGTGCAGAAGTCGCTTCATCACAGAGTAAAATTTCCGGATGATGAACTAACGCTCGTGCAATCCCGACACGTTGTTTTTGCCCACCGGAAAGTTGAGAAGGGTAGTGCGCTGCTTTATTTTCAAGACCCACTAGCTTCAGCACTTCATTCACTCGCTGAGAGATATCAGCTTGACTGAAATTGGCAATTTTAAGGGGCAGCGCAATATTGTCATACACGGTTTTGGCAGACATCAAATTAAAATGCTGAAAAATCATGCCTATGCGTTGACGCAGTGCAATCAGTTCTGCGTGATTTAAGCTTGATAATTCTTGTTGATGGATGTGAATACTGCCATCACTGATTTGTTCTAAGCCATTCAGCGTTCGAATCAGCGAAGATTTACCCGCGCCGCTTTTCCCAATAATGCCGAATATTTTGCCTTGTGGAATATTCAGATTGATATCTTTTAAGGCATGAACCTGCTGTCCTTGCACATCATAAAATTTATTTAAATTTTTGATTTGGATATGGGGGACGGCAAATTCAACCGATGAACCGAAACTCACCATGAGCGACTCCTTATTTCCAACCAGGGAACCACAGTTTTGCACCAAAATCTGCGTCCAATGCCTGTTTAACTTTAGGTGAGTTTTGATAAATATCGACAAATTTACGCAGTTTATCGTCACGATCTACATAGTCATCACGAACGGCAAATAAGATGGCAAAACGCTTGTCGGTATTGGAGTCAAACAGTAAGGCATTTTCAGGATCGGCAGTTTTTGCTAGACGTAAATAATGTGGATAGCCAAAAGCCAGATCGACATCATCAATCGCACGTGCCGTTTGAGGGCCTTCCACCTCAATAAATTGAAGTTGTTTAGGATTTGCTGCAATGTCGTTTAAGGTCGATAAAAAGTTATCTGGCTGTTTCAGTTCAATGAGCTTGGCTTGCTGTAAAAGTTGTAAGGCACGGCCCTGATTGACCGGATCATTCGGAATCACCACTTTGGCTTTATGGGGTAAATCAGCAAAGTTTTTATACTTTTTTGAATACAGTCCGACATGGGTTGCAGCACCAACATCAAAGGCTTTGATTTTAAAATCCGTTTCTTTTTTTGCATTGTCTAGAAACGGCTGATGTTGGAAAAAGTTTGCATCAATATCGCCGTGGTTTAGAGTGATATTCGGGGTATTCCAGTCTGAAAATTCCACCAATTTCACATTCAGCCCTTGCTGCTTGGCTTCATCTGCGGCGACTTGTAAGGGTTTAGCAAAAGATGGGCTAATCCCAATCACCAATTCACTTTGATGATTTTTCTTTTGTTGATTCCAAATAACTAAGCCAATCACCAAGATGGCCACGATCACACCAATCAGTGTGAATTTAGATTTTGCTGTTTGTGCCATGGCACACCTCTATTTTTTGAAATAATTAAATTTTTTGACTAAAATTTTATTTTTTAAGTGCAGCTTATGCTGTCTCAACGTTTTTAATTGCTGCCTGAGATCCCGCGTCGGAAGTGCGACATCGGTAGCGATGAGCAGGATGTGTCGTGGCTAAATGGTCACCTTGTTGAAACAGTTTTTGCCGCAAACTACCGGTGTCATATGCAGTTTTATAGCGACCACGTTGCTGTAATTCAGGAATGACCAAACGAATAAAATCTTGATGTGACTCAGGTGCAACGGTGCGAGTCAGATTAAATCCATCGATGCCAGTTTCATCCAAATAATCAATTAACTGTTCTGCAACGTTGGCACCACTCCCAACAAAGAGCGGATAACGCCCACCTAGAACGTGCTGAGCACGCAAATCTTGGCGCGTAATTTTCTGCTCTTTAAATTTTTGATTGACCGATGCGATGCTATTGGTCTGCTGATACGGAATGGCTTCATCTTCTGCAAAGTTGGCGAGGTTCATCCCAATCGAGCTAGAAAAGTGTGCCAGTCCCGCTTCAGGATTGGCATAGCGAATGTATTCAGCCAATTTCTCTTGGGCGAGTTCATCGGTCTCTGCGGTCACTACCGTAATGCCGACAAAGAGTTTTACGGCTTGTGGGTCACGACCTTGCGCTGCGGTTTGACTGCGAATTTTCTGTACCTGATTTTTGACTTTTTCAGCGCTGTCTGCACCGATAAACATGCCTTCTGCATGTTGCGTAGCAAAAGCTAAACCACGTGGTGAAGCACCGGCCTGATACAACACAGGGGTGCGCTGTATCGAAGGGGAAACTTGAAATACCCCTTGGCTTTGATAGAACTTCCCTTGGTGCTGAATGGCATGTACTTTTTTGGGGTCGCTAAAGATGCGATTTGCTTTATCTTTTTGAACCGCATCATTTTCCCAAGAGCCTTCCCAAAACTTATAGCAAAGCTGCAAAAACTCTTCAGCTTGTTCATAGCGTAGGTCATGATCTTTCAAGCCTTTTTGCCCAATGAGGCGTTCTGCACTATCTAAATATCCCGTCACGATATTCCAGCCGATTCGACCTTGGGTCAGGTGGTCTAGGCTGGCAAATCGACGTGCAAATTGATAAGGCGTTTCATAGCTCAAATTGACTGTTACACCAAAACCTAAGTTTTCAGTGACCGCAGCCATTGCAGAAATCAGGGTGCTGGGGTCATGGCTCGGCAGTTGGATCGACTCTTTAAGTGTGAGATCGATATTGTCTTCATAAACATCATAGACCCCGGTGATATCTGCAATAAATAGCCCGTCAAACAGCCCTTGCTCCAAGGTTTTGGCAAGATCCGTCCAATAGCTCAGTTCATTAAAGCGGTGTGACTCATCGCGTGGATGGGTCCATAAGCCATGATTGATATGGCCGACACAGTTCATGTCGAAGGCATTCAGTAAAATTTTCTTGGCAGAATGTGATTGGGTATCTGCTGTGGTGATTTGGCTCATTACAAGGTCCCTCGACGTGGGGGCAATACGCCATTTAGGAGGTAATTGGCAATGAAGAAATATTTCCAACGCCCTGCATCATGCAAGGTATGGACACGTGCATTACGCCAAAATCGATCTAGACCATCTTCACGCTGACTGCCACGGCTGCCTGCAAGCTCAATCAATTTTGAAGCCGCTTTCAGTGCAGTTTCAGTACTATGCGCACGCACTTTCGCTACATTTAATGAGGCTTTTGCGATGTTTTCGGCATTGGGCTGTGGGCGAGCAGCATCGATGGAGCGAGCAGCTTGTTTCAGCAAGACCTCACTGGCGCGAACATCTGCGGCAATGCGACCGAGTTCGTATTTGGTTAAAGGATCTTCGCTTGCAAGATCAAGACCTGAATCAATCCATGGTCGAGCTTGGTGTACGCGGCGCAAACTTTCTTCAAAGGCTGCGCGGGCTATACCAACTTCAATCGCAGCATGCATAATTTGCGCAAATGGCCCAACCAATGTCGGCTCCGTAAATGCACGATCAAAGGGAATGACATCTGTGGCAGGAACCGCAACTTGATGAAATTTAACAGAGCCGCTGCCGGTGGTGCGTTGTCCAAACCCAAACCCTGTCCAATCATCGATCAACTCTAGACCTGCACTTTCACGTGCAATAAAGGCTAAATATTCACGACCATCGGGGTCTTTGACCAATGTGGGAATGCGATGTGCAAATAAACTGCCGGTGCAATAAAACTTTTCACCATTCACTACAAAACCATCGTCATGAGGGCGAATCGACGTTTGTTTTTGAGCAGCGGTTTTGGTTTTAAACTCGGCTAAGGCATTGCCAAAACGAGCGCCAGCAAGCACTTCGGCATAAAGCTTTTGCTTTTGTTCAGTTGTGCCGGTGTTTCGTAATACTTCCAATGCATAAAAATGGTTTTGTGGAATTTGCCCAATTGAGCCATCTACACCACTCATAAGCGCAATCACTTGCGCCACGGTATAACTTGAAACTTCGGCACCGCCAAATGCCTTGGGAACCGTGATTGCCCAGAGACCAGATTGACTATAGGCCTCGATTTCATCAAACGGCAGTATGCGTTCGGCATCACGTTGCACGGCATTTTTTCTAAATTGTTCGGCCAATTGTTTTGCAATTTCAAGTGCTTCTGCATCGGACTGAATAATATGCGCAGGTGTTGTTGATATGGCCTGTAGCGAATTAATATTTGGAAATGAGGTCATCAGAATTCTCCTTAAATCCACGCATGGCGTGCAGGTAATTTATGATTTAAGTAATAGTCGCCTAAGGTATGCAGCTTCCATCGCACAGGATCATGTAAGGTGTGTACTCGGGCATTGCGCCAGTGTTGATCAAGGTTATGGGCACTCAAACTTGCACGGCTGCCGCCTAATTCAAGGAGTTTTTCAGAGATCTGTAAGGCTGCATCATTGGCATAGATTTTGGCTTCAGCGACACGAATCGAAGCCAGAGCAGCTTGTTGTTCGCTCACCTGATCAAGCTGATCTAATTCATCGAGGTAATCTGCGGCTTCATCTAAAAGTAGAATCGCAGCATCCAATAAAACGGCAGATTTACCCACTTCCTGTAGGGTGTAAGGCTCAAAACTGGCTTTCTCGACTTGTGCATCTACAATTGGACGGGCTTTTTGTACCGCAGAAAGGGTGTCTGCAAAGGCAGCTTCCGCAATCCCCACATCGATCGCGACTTGCATCAATTGCGAAAAGGCACCGCGATACGTTGGCCCTGCAGAAAGCTTACGTTCATCAAAAATTAATAGGGGATCTACTGCCACATGATTCAGTTTGACAGTGCCACTAGACGTTGTGCGTTGGCCAAAACCATTCCAGTTATCAATCACTTCTACGCCTGTAGCGTGTCGATCAATGATGGTCAGGACAACATGACCTTCAGGGTGAACGGCTTTAATCGCCAACCAATCTGCAAAACTACTGCCGGTCGAATAGAACTTTTCACCATCGACCACATACGTTCCATTTTCAATGCGCAGCGTTGTATTTAAGGTTTTGGTGTCTTTGGTATTGCGCTCTGGGCCACCATTGGCTAAACGTTTTCCCTGTAAAATTTCATTAAAAATAAAGGCTTTTTGTTCATCCGTTCCCATGAGGTCAATCATATACAGCAAGGCAATTTGGTTTTGTGGAATTTGGCCCACGCTAGAATCTGCTTTATTGATAATGCGAAAAACCTGCGCCAGTGTCTTGTTGGACACGTAGGCACCGCCAAATTTTTTGGGAATACGAATGCCGCCTAAACCTTTCTGACTGAATAAGTCGATTTCTGCAAAAGGCAGTAGGCGGTTCTGATCACGTTCATTTCGACCTTCCAAAGCAAAATCTGCAACGTGATACGCTGCATGAATTGCTTCTAAGTCATTTTCAATAACATGAATATTTTCAGAGATTAAATGAGACATAATGACACCTTTAATAGATATCAAAACGCTACTCGTAAATGCGTGATTCTTTAAATGATGGATTATTCTTAACTTAGCAGAATGTCTTTTTAGCATTTAATCTGCATAAAAATTATGCAAATTTGATAAAATAAGTGTTTGATTTAAAACAATAGATGTAGAAATAACAACAAATGAATTTATTAGAAAATAAGGTATTAGCAACTTTGCAGATATTCAACCTTAAAAATAATATATCTAAGACAGTGGGTTAGATACTTCTATTTGAATGAAGTATAGCTTTGTTCAAGGCCTCATTTAACATTGTAGATTCGTCTGAATCGCTCCAAATTATCTCACTTTCTTTGTAGAAGACAAAAGCTTAGTAATATTACGATACCTATAAAGAAAGTAGTGATAGGCTTCATCTAGCTATTGGCTCTAGAGCTTGATGTTTTAACATACATTAAATGGGATGAGTGGAAACCTCAGTCTGAATATCGTTGCCAATGCAGTTAAGAAATTGCTTCGAACAGGAATAAAGGATGAGATTCTAAATTACCAGTTCAATATTTCTTAAATTAATCAGATTCATGCATGTGTAATGGTTTGAAATCAATTGAACGAACGAGGCTGTTTTCACCCCTCAATGATGACTTAAATCTAAGTTGTTTAGGAGGGCTTAATTTTTTGAATCTTTGAATAAGCATGTCGATCAAAACACAATACTTGAAAAGGAGTATACTTCTACTACTAAAGTACAATCACAGTGTGTGATTGTACTCAATCTTCAAACTTCGTTACATAGGCAACTATTTGGTATCAATAGCCCAAATTATTTCCTTATATGTAAGTATTTAAAACTGAATGCTAGCCATAACTTCAAGAATTGAATGAGTAGAATGTAATTAGATTTATACGATTTCAAATGCGTTTTGTTGGGCACCATGTATTTATAGCATACGATTTAAAAGACTTTACTTTATTCTAATTTTTTGACTATTCAACCAAGCCTATATTACCCAGAGGCAAGGTATGAACACAGAACAAACCTCTCCGCAAGAGCGTGTAGGGGCTAAAGTCTACCGATATTTTTTTATCGTACTGACTGCTCTGATCGCACTATATTTAATCATCCAAGGTTCTAAATTATTGAGTCTCGGTGGTTCAAGCTATTATCTCATTGCTGGTGTTGCGTATATCGTCATCGCTGTTTTATATGCAATGAAAAAAGCCGCTGGCTTTTGGTTGTCTATCATCACATTTATTGCAACTGTGATCTGGGCAATTGCTGAAGTGCAAGGTTTTGACTTTTGGCAATATATTCCACGTTTAGTGACCCCAACTGTTTTATTTGTTTTAAGCCTATGGGCAAGTCGTAGTCTGCCTGCACTGAGCCTCACAAAAGTTAAAATAGCCAATCAAGTTGGATTCGTTGGTTTAGCTGCCTGTGTGGTTGCGCTGATTGCCGCATTCTTCCCACATGGCAAAATTTTAAATCCAGTTGATCTCGTACAAGATCCAAGTTTAGCAAAACCAAATGCTGAAAACCCAGACAACTGGGAGTATTTTGGTCGTAATGGTAACGGTACACGTTTCGCTCCATATACTGACATTACCCCTGAAAATGTCAAAGATTTGAAAGTTGCTTGGACCTACCATACGGGTCGTGATTTGAAAGCAGGTGTAGACGAAAATACACCCATTCAAATTGGTAGCACACTGTATTCATGTACACCGACCAATATTATCACTGCCATTGATGGTGATAGTGGTAAAGCACTTTGGAAATATGATCCTAAAGCAAAAACTGCGGAACATATTACCTGTCGTGGTGTAGGCTACTACGATGCAACTAAAGATAAATCACTTACACCTGCCGATTTAGCATCTAACGGCATCAAAGCATGTCCACAACGTATTTTAACCTCTACTGTTGATGGTCGTTTAATTGCCTTGAATGCGAAAACAGGTGCTTTATGCCCTGAGTTTGGTATCAATGGTCAAGTCGATGTTTTACATGACATGGGGCCAACTGAACAAAGTAAACGCTACCACCCAACATCAACTCCTCTCATTGCAGGTCATGTTGCAATTTTAGGTGGCTGGGTCCGTGATATTGTGCACGGCGAGCCTTCTGGTGTCGTACGTGCCTATGATGTTCGTACAGGTAAATTGGCTTGGGCGTGGGATATTGGTAATCCTGAACTTGTTGGTGAGCCTAAAGATGGTAAAGGTTATACCCTTGAAACGCCAAACATGTGGACCATTCCAACCTATGACAAAGACTTAAATCTTGTTTATTTACCTACTGGTAATGGTCCTCCAGATTATTGGGGTGGTGACCGTAGTGGTGCTAAAGAGAAATTTGGTTCGGCTGTCGTTGCTGTCAATGCAACGACTGGTAAAACAGTGTGGTCGTATCAAATTGTGCATCATGACGTATGGGATTATGACTTACCGTCACAACCTGTGCTTTACACCATGACCAATGATCAAGGTGAAAAAGTTCCTGCATTGATTCAAACCACTAAAATGGGACAAATCTTTGTCTTAGACCGTCGTACGGGTAAACCAGTGTCTAAAGTGGTTGAAAAAGCCGTTCCAACCTCTGGTGCTGCTGAAGGTGAAAAACTTTCTCCAACTCAACCATATTCTGTCGATATGCCACAAATTGGGAATGACACTTTACGTGAAAAAGACATGTGGGGGATCTCTACCTTTGACCAATTAAACTGTCGTATTGATTATAAAGATTCTGTGTATCAAGGTCTTTATACCCCGCCGGGTGAAAAACCATATATAGAATGGCCAAGTCTTTTAGGTGGTATGAACTGGGGTGGTATTTCTATCGATGAATCAACAGGTTTGATGTTCGTCAACGATATGCGTATGCCACTTCGTATGTCTCTTGTACGTAAAGAAGACATGGGCAAGTACAAAATCTCAACGGATGAAGTTCCAGGATTCATGGGGACTGTACGTCCACAATTTGCAGGTCCATATGCAGGTGTAAAAATCGACATCATGCAGTCTGCATTGGGTGTACCATGTAACCGCCCTCCGTTCGGAACCATGACAGCGATTGATTTGAAATCTAAAAAAGTCGTTTGGGAAGTGCCAATGGGGACTGCTGAACAACTTGGACCTTTAGGTATTAAATCTCATATGCCAATGCCTCTTGGTATGCCTACTTTAGGTGGTCCAACGTCAACTGCTTCTGGTCTAGTATTCTTTGCAGGTACTCAAGATTACTACTTACGTGCTTTAGACTCTAAAACCGGTAAAGAAGTGTGGAAAGCTGAACTTCCTGTGGCTGCTGTTGCAGCACCATTGATTTATAAGTCACCAAAAACTGGAAAACAATATGTGGTTATTTCTGCAGGTGGTGCAAGCCACTCTAAAGATGTAGGTGATTACATCATTGCCTATGCTTTGCCTGATCAAAAATAATTGACATACAATTTACTAAAAAACCAAAGCTTAGGCTTTGGTTTTTTTGAAAAAATAATGATCAATATCTAAAATTTTAATAAGTAATTAACTACACTAATCATAGTTTTTCACAAATTCTAAAACGTAGATCGCATTCAACTTTTAAAGTCCCTTTTTATGCTTAATTCGTCACCTTAATTATAGGGAGTAAGAGAGTCATGTAATTTATTTGATACACGGTGTTTCATCACATATTATCAAATCAAGGGATGTTATTTTGTCTCGTATATTTAAAGAATAATCCTAATTTTCGAGTAGCTAGTAGTAGGAGGTTTTCAAAAAATGAATAAAATTAGTCATAAAAAAAGCCCCCATCTTTCGATGAGGGCTTTTTGAATTTGGAGCGGGAAAGGAGACTCGAACTCCCGACCCCAACCTTGGCAATAGTCACCGACATAAAATACCTCGAATTACATAAATTGTATTTTAATAAATCCTATATATAACAATTATATAAAGTCTTTATTTTATGTAGTGTAACTTAAAGTAGGGTGAGGTACTTTGGTTTTTGGTCACTAAAATTATTGTGATAATCAACAATAATAACCGACACATACATACTGAATCTAAGGGGGTTTTACTGATTGGTATAATTTGGTGTTGAGGCTATACGATCTGGAATTACGATTTCTATTTTGCCTTTTGGCGTAAGACGTATAAATATAGCCTTTCTACTTTCTTATCTAAAAATTCATCTTTGTTGCACTTCGACTGATAATCTAAGCCGCTAAACTTTTATTCATCATCTTCCGCAAACATTGTTTCAATTTCATCCCACTGCGGAAATTTATACTTCTTTTTATCCACTTCAAATTGCAGGCCTACTGCATTAAGTACACATTCAAATATGCTAAATGAGCCTGTAAAGTGGCCATTTTCTATCTCTGAAATTGTTGTTTTATTGATGTTCGTTTTTTCTGAAAGATTTTTCTGTGTATAGCCCAGAGCTTTTCTTGCCAAACGTATTTCTTTACCTATTTCTTCTCTTGTAGCCATATCAATTTTAACCTTAGAAATTTGTTTGCTATATAGCGAACTTTTTATAAATTATGGCAAATATTCGCTATATAGCAAACTTTTTTATAGTGATTTTTGAATATTATTGAATTAATAAGGTTCGATTTTGCCTTAAATTATTTGAATGGAGCTCATATGTGTATAGTATTTTCAATACTTTTTAGAATTAGGCTAACCTGTCTCTTGATGCAAAATCAATAATTACTTGGACATCTATTCTTGTTTTATCTGGACATTTTTTTCTGCTTTAGGGTTAAATGAAACTACACAAAGATGTGGAACTTTGATTAAAGAACAGGCGTGGAACGTGAAAAATCACAAAAAAGCCGTTCCAGTGCGCTGAACCCTGGAACGGCTTTGACTAAGATATTGATTCTTATAGTAAAATTTCAAGAATTTCGTATAATCTGTATTATGTTAATTTTAGGAAAACTTACAAAATGTATATGTTAAAGATTATTGTTTGGGTGATCCTCATTTTAGTAATCTTATTGGGAATACAATGGATGTTTCATGGCTTTCCAACAGGAAATTAATATTAAGCATTTATAAAAAAATTCATAAATTAGACTTAAGGTAAACATAATAATTAAGGCTTATCTAGATAGCCTAACATCTTAATGTCATGCTTATTACTCTTGAAAGCATCTATGTCTTTAAAGGAATTTTCTGAAATAGCTTCAATACTGGGTGTTATATTACTTGAAGAAATGTAATATAAATTATTAAATTTTTTAATAAAAATTTTTATAGAAGTTTTACTCTGCCTTCTTTTCAAAATTAGCAGCTATTACCATAATTAGGCCTATAAGGATGATAAAAATTCCAATTTTTTTCTTCAATTTACGTTATTCCTATGATCATTAAATTGATTTTGGAATGCTGTTTCTATTAATACACCATTGATAAATTTTTTCATGGGTAGAGCAGGTGGAGAAAATAGTGGCACACCACGAGTTGCAGCAAAACCATCAGTCACAGTGGTAACTAATAAACGAGGCGATGTGGTTACAGTATCGCATGGGAAAATTGATGGTAAGGGAAAATAAAATGAATGAACTTTTAGAATTTGTACAGAACTATTCGAGACCCACAGAAACTCATTACCACTATGCTGAATTTACGAAAAATGTTGAAAATATTTACGATGGTTTTAAAGATAATTTCCCTATAGAAATGCAGGAGCAATTAGGTACTTTAATTTTCGATATGGAAGTAATAAATGGGTTAGCTTTATGCGATTGGGATTTAGCTAACAGACCAACTGAATGGAATGATTGGAATACTGATTATAAAGAAGATGCTGATAATTTAAAGAAACAACTTGTGAGTATCTTAACTGGGGTACAAAAAGAATATATAAGAATTTTAGACTAATTTTCTCTCCATTTAACATAATGGCTGTTATACGAAATTCACCGTTTCGAGCCCCAAATATCAAGTTTATTTCTTGCATAAATGTATCCTATAGGATACATTCTACTTATGTACTCAATATATATCACTGAAGTCTTTGATGACTGGTTCACCAAGTTAAAAGACCAGCAGGCAAAAAGACGCATACAAGTCCGAATTGATCGGGTTGAAGATGGAAACTTTGGAGATACTGAGCCGGTCGGTGAAGGTGTTTCTGAATTACGTTTCTTCTTTGGGCCAGGCTATAGGATTTATTACTGCAAGCAAGGGCAAAGGGTTGTTATTCTTTTAGCAGGCGGAGATAAGTCTACGCAAAGTAAAGATATAAAACTTGCCCTGCAATTGGCACAAGATTTAGAGGAGGAGCTATAAATGGCTATTAAACTTCGCAAATGGGACAGTGCTGAGCATCTTAAAACAGAGAATGATATGCAGGCTTACTTACAAGCATGTATTGAAGAATCTAATGGCGATGCCGCATTCATTGCAAAGGCTTTAGGTAACATTGCAAAAGCTAAAGGAATGGCTCAATTATCACGAGATACAGGCTTAGGCCGAGAAAGTCTTTATAAAGCACTTTCTGGTGATGTTAACCCTAGTTTTGATACTGTGATTAAAGTTGTAAAAGCACTGAATTTACGCTTAGCAATTTAAAAAAAGTTATTAAAAAATGGAGCTTTAGGCTCCATTTTTTAATTTCGTATAAGGTGTATTATGTTAATTTTAGTAGAACTTTAAAAATGAAAAAATTAGAAATTATCTTTTTCGTAATTTTAATTCTAATTATTTTATGGGGCATACAATGGATGTCTCATGGCTTTCCAACAGGAAATTAAAATCATACTTCGCATCAAAATAAATAGTGTTATATTTCAAAAGGTTATGTTATAAAAAATCGGTGGCGAAAACCCAAAAAACCGACTTGTTTCCAAGCCGGGTTTCTACTGATTTTTTAACTTTTTATTTTGCCCACAAAAATAGCACCCAAATAACGAGTTTTATTTGCCATTTGTTGTGCTATTTCTTGCTCAAGACAAATAGGTCAAAATTTTAATCCAGAAATTCGGAAATTTCCTCAGCAGTTGTTCTCGCGGTCCTTGAAACACCCACCAGCGTTGCTGAACCAGGTCCAGTCCATTCACCATATCCTACTAACCATAGGTTGGGTTGTTTTACTGATCTTGTTCCTTCAACCAGTATCGTATTATTTTCCTCTACTATTCCAAGTGGCTTTAAATGGTCTAAAGTCGCTTTAAATCCAGTACACCAAATCACTGCATCAACCTGTTGAAAAGATCCATCTTCCCAAATCACGCCATCTTCTGTAAAAGCCGAAAACGGGCGCTCACTATGTAAAACTCCTCGTGAACGTGCATCTTTGACTGAATCAATCATGACAATATCACCTAGACCGCCAACAGGCTGATCTATTGTGCCGCCTTCTAATTTTGCCTTTAAACGCTCTGTCGCACGTAAAAATAGTATACGGCCATCAACATCATCTGCTAAAAATTGAGGAGGTGTTGGCGTGATCCAAAGAGTGTCTGCCACTTGGGAAACTTCAGCCAAAATTTGTGCTCCGGAATTTCCACCACCGATAATCATGACGTGCTTATCTTTAAACGGTTCTGCATTTTGATAATGGGCGGAGTGTAATTTCAGCCCTTTAAAATTTTCTTGGCCCGGGTAAGATGGGATATAAGGATGACTCCAGGTGCCCGTTGCACTGACTACAGCCTTGGCTTTCCATAACTGTTCACCTGCATGCACACTCAATGCCTCTCCTTCGCTTTTGACGTGATCAACATATATAGGACGAATAATCGGAAAGTGGTAACGCTGCTCATATTGCTGCAAGTATTCAATAACTTCTTTCTTGGTCGGATACGTTTGTTCTGTATTCGGCATAACCCAACCTGGTAAGGAACTCCAGCTATTCGGTGAAAATAGACGCAAAGAATTCCAGGCATGTAACCAGGCTCCACCTGCTTGATTTTGATCATCTAAAATAATGAATGGTATTTTTTTTCGCTTTAAAAAATAAGCCGTAGATAAAGCAGCCTGCCCACCACCGATAATGATCACATCCGTTTCATTCTGTTTATGATTCAAAGCCCTTTCCCCTTTCATTTTTCTTTAATATAAAAAACCAGTTGCCGGAGCAACTGGTTTTTTATATTAAATTTCAATAACTCAATTTACTTATTTTTTTCAATTAACTCAGCTATTGCTGGAGCTTCTAATACTTTACCGCTTGAGACAATTTTATCATTAATGACTAGACCAGGCGTACTCATCAAACCTGTTTCAGCAATCTTAATTATGTCCGTGACATACTCAATTTCAGCTTGTACCCCACTGCTTTTCACTGCTTCTTCTGTCGCTGCTAGTAAAGCCTTACATTTATGACAACCTGTACCCATAACTTTAATCTGCATTTCTAATCTCCTGAGACTGCTTTTTTATATAAAGAACTGACCAACTAAATTTAGACTATATCCAATGATTAAAACACCAACAAAAACAATCGCGACAAAAAGGCTGAGCAATTGTTTCTTCACGACCTGTTTTAACAAAATTAACGATGGCAGAGAAAGCGCTGTCACCGCCATCATAAAGGCCAAAACTGTACCTAAGCCCACACCTTTAGCTACCAATGCTTCTGCGATAGGTAAAGATCCAAATATATCTGCGTACATCGGCATGCCGACCACAGTCGCAACAAGCACTGAATACCAATGGTCTTGCCCTAATAAGGCAGTAATCCACTGCGTTGGAATCCAGTTATGAATCGCAGCACCAATACCGACACCGATCAAGACATAGATCCAAACTTTCCGGAAGATTTCGACCACCTGCTCCCAGGCAAATTCGCGACGCTCTTTCGCGGACATTTTAAAATTTTCATCATCTTGCACCGCATTATTGTGCGTTACAAATTCAGCGACATACCTTTCCATTTTGAAAAAGCTGATGAGTGAACCACCTAGGACTGCCAGAATCAGACCAAGTACCACGTAGATCATGGCAATTTTCCAGTTGAAGATACTCGCGAGTAAAATAATGGAAGCTAAATCGACCAAAGGAGAGGAAATCAAAAAAGAGAATGTTACGCCGACAGGTAAACCGGCCCGAGTAAAACCAATAAAGATAGGAATAGATGAACATGAACAAAATGGGGTAATGGTTCCCAGTAAGGCACCCATGATATTGGCTTTAATCCCTTTCATGCGTCCCAGAATTTGTCGGGTTCGTTCTGGAGGGAAATAGCTCTGGATATACGACAGTGAATAGATCAGGACACTTAAAAGTATAAAAATTTTAATGACATCATAGATAAAAAAATGCACGCTGCCACCGACTTGCGTGGCAATCGATAAACCTAAGATATTTTCAACGAACCAGGCAACTCCATCTGATAGCCATGTCATTTTCAACAGGACGCTATTTAACCATGCAAAGATTGCAATAATACTGTCCATTTAAATCCCCCTAACCTTGGCCGACTAAAAGTGTTTTAGTGAATGAATAGAGCTGTTCGGTACAAGGGATATTTAGTGAATAACGCATCCAGCGTCCATCTTTTCTTCCCTTGACTAGACCTAATTCAGTCAGACACTTCATATGATGGGAGAGCGTAGATTGCGTAATTGATAAATTTTTCAATAGTTCACAGGCACAACATTCACCTGAATGCAGTGTTTGTAAAATTTTAACCCGCGTTTCATCGGTTAAAGCTTTATATAAATTACAGGCCTGAAGATTGTTCAATCTACACTATCCTTAAATGGCTCTAATGTAACCAGTATGTAAATCATATTGATTATTGTCAATGTGACATGGGAAATAAAAAAAACCATTTTTCAGGGCCTTCACAATAAATTATGTTTTTATTTTAAATACTTACCATTTTCCCCAATAATGAATTTTCCATCTTCTTTAAAAAAAGTACCTAACTGTGCCAAAGGAATATCTAAAACCACTTAGGATGGACGATACAAAATATAGGGTTTCTTCACGTACTACTAAATGTCAGATGTCTATGAAACATGATATTTATGGTTCATCTCACAATGTTCAGCATAATCGATTGATTCTAGCTGTACAGTCACATGATTGAGATCAAAATGATGATGCAAAAATTCGGTAATTTCTGCGATCACGGCATCTGACGTGTGCTGAAATAAAAGTGATTTTCTCACTTAAGATTTACACACCACTTATAAGCATGAATATTCAACTAAATAGGATTCTATTTAACATAATAGAGCTTATACGAAATGCTTTTTGAAATATCATTGTTTTTCATATAGTTAAAAATTTTTTCACCCCCCCTGAAAAACAACAAAAAACCGACTTGGAAACAAGTCGGTTTCTTTTCGAGCAATTTTGATACTTCTTGCCAATAAAATTGATCAATATTTAATCAATTTGTCATTTTTCTCTGCGTTATCAAGACAGCGCTGGCTTAAATTATCCCCAATTTCTGCGGACAACTCTTGGGATAAAAATCCACCAATTTTGTACGCTTTGGCTCACACCAATTCCGGCCCTTTGCGCCTATACGATCTGGCTGCAATTTCCTATGATGGATTCATCAGGAACAGGAAGTTCCACACAATAATAAGAACATAGATACGCACAAGGACTGTAAGGTACGACAGGAGTTATACCGAGCGAACCAATACGAAAAAGCCCAACAGGATGTTGGGCTTTTTTATGTCTTGAATCTGGATTTCGTATAAGAGATTTTATGTTAAGTGTATTTTTATATCTATAAAAAACTTTCCATATAAATGATTTATATGAAATATATGTGATAATTTGAGTCTTAAAAGTATCAGAGAAGATAAAGTGGGAAAAAGTCTAAATTTAGCAAATTCAATTTTCGCAGGCTTTAATGATAAAAACGGATTAATGATTTGTGGTTATGAATGGGGTGAAGAATCACAAAGTAAGGGGCAAGAAGTTATAATAGATATGACTAAAGAATGTACCTTTTCTAATAAATCATTGCGATATGGTGATGTTGCTAAGACATGGATTAAATACGATAAAAGAATTAGAACTTGGTTTTCTATGTGGGGGCATCCTCTAAATGAGGAAGGCTTAGGCGATGCTTTCGACAAAATGATTGTACAAACTAATTGGGCTGTAGAATCAAAAAAATCTCGTTCTGCAATTCCTTTATACAAACAAGATGAAAATGTTGATAATTTTATAGCACATATAGAAGAACTTAGACCTAAAGTAATTCTGTTTATGGGAAGTGAGCTTTTAACTAAGGTACTAAAATTTTATAAAGTAAGGGATAAATTCACTCCAATTATGGGCAATGAAATTGAAAAATTGCAAACATTAAGAATGCCTGATTATCATGGCTCATTGGCTTATATCAATAAATTTGAAAACTGCACTGTAGTTGGGTTGCCACATCCTTCTAGTGGTCGTGGAATTACAAATGAGTATATTGAATTCTGTGGATCTGAATTAAATCCTATTATTTCTCAATTTAAAAAAGATCGCGGTATTGCATAAAATTTATGAAAAAAGTCCATCTCATCCAAGCAGATATAACAGCTTTTGCTGTACATGCCATCGTTAACTCAGCAAATAAATCTTTGCTTGGTGGTGGGGGACTTGATTATGTGATTCATAAAAAAGCTGGACCATTGATGAAAGAAGAATGTGTTCGTCTAAATCAAGAAAAAGGTGGATGCCCTACAGGTCAAGCAGAAGTAACAACAGCAGGTAATCTGCCTGCTAAATACCTTATTCATGCGGTTGGACCACGATGGTTAGATGGCGAACACAATGAGCCACAATTGCTTTGTGATGCTTATAGTAATGCACTATTCAAAGCTAATGAAATTCATGCACTCACTGTTTCTTTTCCATGTATTAGTACAGGTGTTTATGGTTTTCCACCTCAAAAGGCTGCTGAAATTGCGATTGGCACCATACTCTCTATGTTGCCTCAATATGATCATGTTGCAGAAGTATTTTTTATCTGCCGAGAGGATGAAAATTATTTAATTTATAAGAATCTTTTATCGAATATCGATGATCCAAATATTCAGATTCTGATTTCTTAGTTTAAATTATCGAAAGCTCGTATAAGAATTCAGCCACAATTTTGGCTAATAATTCATGTTCTTCTTGTGATTCAACAATATCGACCATCAAATCATCTAAACCTGTTTGTTCCTGAATGGTAACACCTTGAATTTCGAGATAAGTCAGCATTACAGCTAAACCAGTTCTTTTATTACCATCAACAAAAGCATGACCTTTTGAGATAGCTATACCAAACCATGCTGCGATCTCAAAAATGTCGCTTACATTACTGTAATACATTTGCTGATCTATACGGCTTAATACGCTTTCTAGCTTTTCAATATGACAGCCTATTCGCCCTACGCCAGTTTGTAATAGGATCTCATCATGCACAGCAATGACGAATGTTGAGCTAATCAAACTCATTTATAAGCAAGCTCTTGGATTTCAGCTTTATGCTGATTAATGACTCGTTTTGCACTATGCATCACAACACGTTTAGTCGCTTCGTCATTGCTAAATTGGATTGGTAATACTTGACCCGAAACCTTTTCACGATTTGAAATTTGATCAAGGCTATAGTCTTTTAAACGCTTTCTCATCTTCATACCCCTATTAAAAGAGAATTTCATTTTAGCCTAAATTAAACAATTAAGTACGATAGTGAGGATCTTTTCTTGGAATAGCATTTTCTGAATCTATATCAAAGAAATCATAAATTTTAGTGGCTGTTACTGTGTTAAATAATTTTTTGTCCATATACACGATTGCTTTTCCTTTATTTGTGTCGAAAATTACCCTACCCCTTGGAATCTGTTCATATTCATAATGACGTAGTTCTGGGTATACACTTTGCATATTTTTCCAATAATCGACATGTGTATATGGACTATCAATTAAGCCTATTGAATCTGCATCATTTAAATTGAATGGATGAGCTATGCCGATAACTTGCTTTTGCAAAAACCAAAAGATTCCTATTTTCATTTTTCATCAACTGATTAATTTCCCTAAAATTAACATAATACACGTTATACGAATCTAAAAATGGGAGCCTTAAGCTCCCATTTTTTAAGTAATTTTTTAAATAAGACTTGGATGAGCATCTAAAATTCGAATCAATGTAGCTGCTGGTCCAGTTGGATAGCGTCGTCCCTGTTCCCAATTTTGCAGGGTACGAGGACTAATATGCAGACGTGCAGCAAACTCATTTTGGCTCAAGCCTGTTTTTTCACGTACTTCTTTAATATCTGGTAGTTCGAGTTCTGTAACTCGACTTGCTTTAACTTCTTTACGTTTGATAGCTCCAGCTTCTTTGATTGAAGCAACCAAGTCATCAAATAAGTTGTTATCCATGAAATTGCTCCTTCACGAGTTGGCGCAGAATGGCTGTTTCCTTATCTGTTAAATTATCTTTCACTGATTTTGGATAAGCCACTAAGAAAAATATCTGATCATCCTCGGTGACCCAATAATAAATCACCCGAATGCCACCACTTTTTCCTTTGTTACCTTGAGCACAACGTACTTTGCGAATACCACCGCCATTCTTGATTAGATCACCTCTATCAGGCTGTACCAAAAGATCTTCCTGAAGTTGACGATATTCCTCATCAGATACAAGGTCTTTAATTTGCTTGGTAAAGATGCTGGTTTCAATAAATAACATGGACTCTTTGTACGTCAATGGCGTACTTGTATTTTAGCAGTTTCCATAACAAAAAACGAGAGTTGTCCGCTCTCATTCCGAATAATGCCCATCATGCTAAATAAAAGGATATTCAGAAAAATATAGATGTAAAATTATGGCCAAGAAAAGTTATTTGAGTTGTTATATGAGCGTTACTGTTACTCAGCAAAAAGATATTGATAAGGTTTTGAAGAAATACCCTGATTGCTGTTCAATCTGTAAAGATCATTTTGATGATGAAGATTTGACATATACAGTTTTTGGATATGACAAAAATCAACGTATGCAAATCGTTTCAGGTTGTTGTATTGATGAGATATCAGACGTAGTGCTTCTAGGCTTATGTGGTTGTTATGACCCAAATGACATACAGAATTTAATGAAAGAGCATCCTCTAGTAGGTTAATTCTTTAAGGTGAGCTTGAAGACTTTCTAAAATTAACATAATGGGCGTTATTCGGTTATTTATTGCTGATCTAAAATTTGTAAAAGAGAGTCTGGCTTAATTTAGACAGCTCTTTACTATATTTATTGAAGGTTTTTTATGAAGCACTTAGGATTTGTAGGAAAAAGTACTGAATATTTAGGGTATACCCATGTTGAAATTATCAATAGCTCATTACGCTTATCTTTCAATATTCCATCAACAAAAGATCTAGAAGAAACCTTTAAAAAGATGGTCGAAAATAACTATGATTTACTCATGGAAACATCAGCAGAAATCGAGTTCGAATTAGAAAGTGAAACGCTAGCAAAGATAGAAACCATCATAAAAGAAAAAGGGATTGAACTTGATGAGTTTGTTCAAAATGCGCTGATTAAACTTATCAACCAAAATGAATTGGCTAAGACTGATTAGATCTTAAATGCAGGCAATAAAAAAGCCCGACATCCTGTCGGGCTTTTTCGTATTGGTTCGCTTGGCTTGACTCCTGTCGTGCCGCCGATCCTTGTGCGATTATTTATTTTTATTCTGCGGAACGTCCTGTTCTCTTATGACTTCATGATATTGAATACAAGGGATTGTGAATATCCGCAAAACCCCTAAATTCATGTGCGCTCAGGCGTACACAATTGGTGGATTTTTATCCCGAGAGTTGTCCGCAGAAATTGGGGATTATTTCTGAACTGTGACCCTTAAGAAATCAAGAAAAAACGCAAAAATGAATATTTTTTGATCAATTTTATTGGCTAAAAGTTACAGTTTTGCTTAAAAAGAAACCGACTTGTTTCCAAGTCGGTTTTTTGTTGTTTTTTAGGGGGATGAAAATTTTTTAACTTTATGAAAAACAAGGATATTTTAAAAAGCTTTGTTATTCCTAAGTAGAAATGTCCTACCTAATAACCAAATAGAAATGTCCTATACAGACACTTCCAAGTCAAGCACAGGATTCAGATTTCGTTCTTTGATTACTGTTTTCTGTGCACGTCTGCTCGGCATCTTTTGAGAACGATTGCGTTTGTTTTGCTGTTCTAATTCTTCGTGCTGTTGTTGAATATGATTGAGAACAGCACCTAAACGTTTATTCTCAACAACCTCTCGCTGGTTGAGCTGACTTAATTTATCGAAGATGCTGTAATTGATTTTTCTTCCTTGATGTTCAATGGCTACCGTGCCATCCGGGTATTCCAGAAACTCAAGATACTTGCCGATCAACCTTTTATTTTCTTCGGTATTTTCCAGTAAATATACGCATTTATCATAAGTAATCGTCAGGCTGTTCGTGACTCTGCGGGGTTCACGCCAGGTAAAAACATCATCTAACTCTTCGGCTGTTTCAGTGACAGTCTGGTGTAGATCCTTGGGATTAAAGGCCATATTGGCAAATTTACGATTAAATTGCTCGATAAAGCAGGGCAGCCAGGCATTCGCTTGCTCAATCGAACAGATGCCTTCCAGGCGCATTTCTTTAATCAGACGGTCCTGAAGCGTTCTATTCGCCCGTTCTACACGGCCTTTGGCTTGTGGTGAATTGGCGAAGATGATATCGATATTGAGGGTACTGAGTACGCGTCCAAACTGGGTAATCTTGGTGTCTTTCTTGCTGCTTTGATTCACCCTGAAGACTGAATGTTTATCACTGTAAAACGCCAACGGCTTACCATGCTGCTCAACATACAAACGTGTTGAAATCATATAGTCAAATGCTGATTCCGACTCACAGAAGCGTAAATGCTGTAATTTTCCTGTGGCATCATCGATAAATACCAGCAGACAGCACTTAGCAGCGCGTCCTTCAAACCAGTCATGATGTGAGCCATCGATTTGAATCAGTTCACCATAACAATCTCGGTTATAACGAGGCTGATACGGGCGTTTCAGGCGCTTGGCGCGAGGAATCCACAGATCGGCTGCAATCATCCAGGAACGCAGTGTTTCCACTGAAATATCGAATCCATGAACAGTGGTGAGCTTTTCATGCGCTAAAGTGGGTCCAAAACCATGCAGTTGATCCGAAACAATATTGAGGCACTTGAGTCTGAGCTCTTCAGGAAGCCTGGAATTGCTGATTTGGCCACGTGCAGCATGTGCTAATGCAGCTGGGCCTTGAGCTTTGTATTTCTGCAATAAACGTCTGATCTGACGTTCTGAAATATGAAGTAGCTGAGCAGCTTGGGACTGGGTTATGCGTTGATCACAGATTTCTTGCAAGACCGACAATCGTTTAAGTTCTTTATCCGACATAGACACCAACATATCAAACCGTCCGCTAAGAAAATTGCAAAAGTGCATATTCTAAAAGCGGACATTTTTACTTTGGAGAAACCGGACATTTCTACTTGGGGCTTACAAAGCTTGTTTCGTATAAGCTCTATTATGTTAATTTTAGGAAATCTTTAAAGTATTTAAAAAATATATGAACTTAATTTCAGCAACATTATTAAATGAACACCCTATCAAAGGATGTATTCAGGATGGAAGTGGAAACACTAAACCATTTCCTATTTTTGCTATTGATGGGCTTCCATTAAATATATGGATAAGTAAAAACACTAGTTTTAAAGATGCAAAATCTTCCGTTCCAGCACAGGGTTGGCTATATGACTTTGAAAATAGCGTTCCTTTGAGTAATGCATGGAAACTATTAAAACCCGAAACTTCTGAATATGGTGCAGTATCAACTGTCATACCAATTTTAATTTGTCCTGATGATTTAGATCTTGTCTGTAATGTAATTATGATTGAACAGATCGTGACTGAATCAGAGGTTCAATGGATTCGATTTGGGGTAGCATGGGACAATATGCATGACCTTGTAACATCCGTAGTTTGGGAAAAACCTTTTTCATCTCCTGTTTTAACATTTAAATTAAATAATTTTGAAGAAGCATACAATAATTTGAAAAGTTTAGATAAAGCTTGGAATGAGGGGATTTAACATAATGGCTGTTATACGAAATTAATGGATGTTCGTATAGATTACTTGCATATTGTATTCGATCGAATACAATATGGTGAGAAGAGAAGGAATACTCATGATTGAAATTAAACGTCTGCCAGAATTTGATGAATGGTTAGATGGCATTAAAGACAATATGACTCGTATCCGCCTGAATCGTCGATTAGATAAGGTTCAACGTGGAAATTGGGGAGATATTAAACCTCTCCAGGATGGCGTTTGGGAAATGAGAGAATTCTTCGGTTCCGGATGGAGGATGTATTACATCCAACATGGTGACGTAGTGATTGTAATGCTTGGTGGAGGAGATAAATCAACTCAACAACAAGACATCGATCGTGCAGTCAAATTATCGAAAACATTGGAGGATTAAAATGGTTAAAGTCGCTGATTTACCAAGTTTTGATATGGCTGAGTCACTCAAAACTGAAGAAGACATTGTGATGTATCTCAACATAGTTCTTGAAGAAAATGATCCAGCTGAATTAGCTCATGCCCTTGGCGTAATTGCTAAAGCTCGTGGCATGACTCAAATCGCTAAAGAAGCAGGGATTGGACGTGAAGCACTTTACAAAGCCCTACGTCAGGATTCAGCACCACGTTTTGATACGATTAATCGTGTAGTGAATGCTTTAGGCTTAAAACTCACAGTACAACACGCCTAAAATATTAAAAAATATAATAAAAATGGGAGATTAAAGCTCCCATTTTTTTATTTCGTATAAGGTGTATTATGTTAATTTTAGGAAATCTTTAGAACCACTGAAAATAATCAACTTAATTACGAATGACTTTATATTGTTTTCTATGTGAAGTACCTTTTGTAATTATTCTTTTAATGATAAATTAAAATTAAGCATTTACACAAAATTTAGAACAGTCTCAAAACTTTATTTTCAACTATTCTATATATATATCAAAGCTATAGAATTCTTTAGGTAAGCTTGTATCATCTAGGGTATTTTTTGCTACTACCTGATACTTTAAAGTTCCGTCACTCAGTTGATATTCCGCTAGTTGATTTGAGTAACTAAGCTTTTCTTTTTTCAATAGTTTTAATTTTAATTCATTTAATACATTTATATCTGAATTTTTCAAAATAAAGCTTACTGGTCCACCAGAGGATAAAGAAATATAAGTTAATTTATTATTATCTTTTTTATATTTCAAATAAACTTCCGTTTGAGATAAATTAGGAATATTAATATAATGATAAGACATATAAGGATCGCTAAAATCCTTGCTATACATTTTTTCTTTTTTTCCTAAAACAGGATCAATATCCTGAAAATTATTTTCTTTTGCTTTTTTTATAACATACTCAGATATTTTCAAAAAATCATTTTCTGATATCCAATCTCTTAGAGATCCAAAATATTCTTTATCATATTCATCATTTGTCATAACAAGTTTCTCAATTTTAGGAATAATATTTATCTTCTGATGGTTCTCAGCAGGATTATCTTTTTCATGACAACCCATTAGTGCAAAAACACATAATATCAATAAAGCATGTTTAGTTACCATTTTATATAATCCAAATCATTCATTGCAGGAACATACTCTTTAATTAATTTTTTAGGATCTTCTTTCGTATATTTACTTGGATCTGTTGGAAATACTTTATATGGTGTTCCTGCTTTTTTAAAGTCATCAAAAAGCCAGTAAGGAGTAACTGCTCTAATATATACATAATACGTTCCCGTTTTCCCTTTCCCTATTGGTAATTCAGGTATATAAGGTCTTAATATTTCAAGCATTGTTTCTGCACATGGGCTTTGTTGCACAAACCTATCTGTAAAGGCTTTTTCAGCGATATAATTTTCAAATGAAGAAGCCTATACACAAAATCTATCGCACAACCAATTGGCCCGCATATAACCGAGCACTCATGAGTCGCGGAAATATTGCCATTTGGTTTGATCCTGCTACGCAATGGTATGCTCCATCAAAAGGCAAACAAGGGCGAAATCAAACCTACTCCGACGCAGCTATCCAATGCTGCTTAATGATTAAATCCTTATTCCGTCTATCTTTA